>DSCA01000176.1 GCA_011049295.1 Thermoplasmatales archaeon | reverse complement strand
CTCCGTAGTAATTATCATATAGAGAGCAGTTGGCCAGCAGCACGTCGTCCCCGCTGATGTACACTCCGGCGTCATTCCAGCAATCGTGCACCCCCAGCCGCTCGACCCTTGCCCCTCCGCCGGAAATCACCAGGGCACCTCCGCCGTCTCCGGAAATCGTGGTGTTGACGGGGTCTTCCCCGGTCATCCAAATGGACTGATTGATTATCACCCTGTCGTGGTAGGAACCGGCAAACACGTAGCAGCCACCCCCCGTCTGGAGGGCAGCAACGGCCTCACTGAGGGTGGTGAAGTGGTCACCGCTCCAGCCCGGACCGGAAGGAGCGAAACCGGGATTGACCCATACGAAAGCAGGCGAGTCGGAAATTCTGTTTTTGAGCGGAAACCAGTCCACTGCATCTCCGCCCGGGATGGCATAGGCATGGTCAATCATGCCGTCGTGGTCGGCATCCGGGCCGTCATGCCGGCTCCAGTAGTTGCCCAGTACCTCCCGGCGCAGTCCGCCCCACACGTTGGCCCCGGCGTCGTAGGCCCCGTTGTTTATGAAGTTGTTGTGATAGACAGCGTTGTCTGCGGTGTTGTGCATGGCGTACAGGCCGTAGTTGGCGTTGTCGGCGAGGTGGCAGTCGCTCAGCACGTTGCCCGAGGAGCCGTGGCCCAGCTCCACGCCGAAGTAGGAGTTGTTGTGGATGCGGGTGCCGGAGATGAGGGTCGAGGTGGCATTGAACAGGTATATGCCCTTGGTGTTGCCGAAGAAACTGCTGGTGGTCACCGAGCAGTCAGCGGTATGCACCAGGTAGAGGCCGAATACGGCCTGGCTCACGTGGCAGTCATGGATGAGGATGTTGTGGGCCTGCTGCACCTTGATGCCGTTCTGGTATGCGGTGATGCTGAGACCGGTCAGCTCAACGTCGGAGGCCGTTATGAACACCCCGTCCTGGCCCGCGGCAAGGGTGGCTCCCGGTTCCCCCCGCACCGTCAGGGGGACGGTAATGTTGAGCCCTTCGCCGTAGGAGCCGTTGTACACGTACACCGTGCCCCCGGGGGCCGCCGCTGCAACTCCCGCCTGGATGCCGGCAAAGTGGTCAATCTGCCATCCGGGGCTGCTGGCATTGAAATCGTCGTCCACCCACACGTAGGAGGGGGGGTCGCTGATGACGTGAGCCAGGGGACGATGGTCGGAATTGCCCCCCAGCAGGTAGGGGATGTCCCCGATGCCGTTGCCGTCTTCGTCGCTCCCCGTGTAGTCATCCCAGTAGTTGCCGATGCTGGTGTTCCAGTGGTTGAGCCCCGTGTCGTAGGCATGGATGCCGTTGCCCAGGAAGTTGTTGTGATGAATAACGTTGAAGTAGGAGTCCTCGGCGTAAACGCCGCACCCCAAGTTGTGGGAGAGAGCGCAGCTGGCGATGTGGTTGTGCGTGGCGCCGTCCAGCCGGATGCCGATTTTGTTGCCGTGGATGTCGCAGGTAGAGATGAGGTTATGATGGGCGTCTTCAAGCCATATTCCGGTGAATGAATCATGGAGGAGGCAGTTCCTCACCGTCATGTTTTCCGAGCTCTCCAGCACGATGCTCTTGTTCTCTACATTGCGGGCCTCCACGCCCTCGATGGTGCCATGCTCGGAGTCATGAGCCCTTACGCCCCAGTCCACCTCGGTGATGACGGTGTCGGCGATAATATTGTAGGAGCCCTCCCACCTTATGGCGGTGTGAACATCGGAAATCGTGCAGTTGGCAACGGTGATATGGCTGGTCCTGATGTCCAGGCCGCGGGCACTCCCGGTGACTGTGCAACGGGAGATGTTGATGTTTTTATAGCCGTTGGCAACGTAAATGCCGGTCTGACCGTTGGTGACGGTCACGTTTTCAAAGATGATGCCGTCTGCCAGCAGGTTGACGGCATACAGGGCGCTTCCGCCGTCGATGACCACGTTGGCCTGTGACCCTCCCAGCAGGTGCACGGAGTGGCCCACGAAGATGTTTTCTTCGTATCTGCCGTTGAACACAAAGATGACGTCTCCGTCATCGGCGTCATTCAGCGCCTTGGTGATGGAGTCCCACTTGTGATTGGGTGGGTCGTCCGTAAAGTCGTCATCCACAAAAATGAGTTTTCCTTCCGGTACCGGCATGGCCTGCACCTGGCCCCCGCGGCGGTGCACATCTCCCATGGAGAGAATACCCACTGCCAAAAGAGATATCACTACAAGTAGCGCAATCCCGACCCCTCGCTTCATAGATACACCTTGAGAAAGAATACCCTGCTTGCACTTAAATCTTTTTATTTTTTCTCGATATGCTTCTTCCGTAGAGGCTGGCACCGGACGGATGACCAATACTTATATACTGGGTGGTCATTATCCAGCAAAATGGACATAACATTACACGCCGTGGGCGGCTACGAGGAAGTAGGCAGAAACATGACCTGCCTAGAGATAGGCAAGGAAGCGGTCATCCTGGACATGGGAATCTACCTGGACCGCTACGTGCCCCTGCAGGACAACCTCGACCAGCTGCCCGTACAAAAATTGATACATGAAGATGCCATCCCCGACCCCCATCCCATAGGCAAGTTGCGAAAAAAGGTAAAGGCCATCATTTTGAGTCATGCCCACCTGGACCACATCGGGGCCGTGCGCTGGCTGGCCTCCTATTACAAGTGCCCCATCCTGACCACCCCCTACGCCACCGAAATTCTGAGGAACATGGACGAGGGCAACAGCATCATGGAGAACAACAAAGTGGTCAGCATCAGTCCCAACTCCAGCTACCGCGTATCCGACACCATAGAGGTGGAATTTATCCTGGCCACCCATTCCATCATCCAGGCGGCCATGGTCAACATCATTCTCCCCCAGGGAAACATCCTGTACTCCCTGGACTACAAGTTTGACAACCAGCCCATCATCGGCCAGCCCACCAACAAGCGCCGCCTCCGCCAGCTGGGCAAGGAAAACACCATCGCTCTCATCGTGGATTCCACCAACGCGGAGCAGGAGACCAAAACCTACTCCGAGTCCGTGGCCCGGGAGATGCTCCGGGATGTGCTGCTGGGCATGGAGACCAAGGGACACGGAATCGTGGTTACCACGTTTTCCTCCCATACCGCCCGACAGAAAAGCATCTACGACGTGGCCCGGGAACTGGGCCGGGAGGTGGTATTCGTCGGCCGATCCCTGTACAACTACATCAGTGCAGCCGAGAAGCTGGACTTTGTGAAGTTTTCGGGGAACGCCACCATCATCCCCAGCGCCGTCCGGTCCAGCAAGCAGCTGAAAAAACTGCACGAAAACAGGGACAAGTACGTGGTGGTGGCCACCGGCAGCCAGGGAGAGCCCAAGGCCACCCTGTCCAGGATAGCCGACGAGGAGGTGCCCTTTACCATCGTCCCCGAGGACTTCGTGGTGTTCGCCTGCGGAGTCATCCCCACACCCACCATCCAGGGCAACCGTAAGATACTGGAGCACAAGATACACCGCCAGCAGGGCCGGATTTTCAAGGATATCCACGTGTCCGGCCATGCCTCCCGCGAGGACATCCGGGATTTAATCAAGATTGTCACCCCCCAGACCATCGTTCCCGCTCACGGGGACATGCCGAAACTGGCCTCGGTGGCCGCCCTGGCCGCCGAGATGGACTACCGGCTGGGAAAAGAGGTGCATCTGCTGCAGAACGGGCAGAGCGTGCTCATAGACAGCGTCTAGCCAGGGTGCAGGGTTACCCGGGTTTCTCTGCCGGCGGGGAGCACCGCATCCACCAGTATTTTGGCTATGCCCTCCCCCCTTCGCTGGTCCACGATCACCCCGTTGTCCACAGCATAGGTGCCCTCCGGGGCGTAGAAACACAGGCGGACCGTCAGGTCCACATCCAGGTCGTTTTCACAGGTGGCGGTGACCGTATCCGCCGTGCCGTCGTTGCGGTCGTAGGTGTAATTGAGTCGATACAGGGGAATGCTGTACTTGGGCTCCCGGTAGTTGTAGGAGTGAATGGCGTCTCCGGTTATCCTCACCAGGCGATAGCCCCAGTAGGTGTCCGGGGCGCTCAGCCCGCTGGAGACGGTGGTGGTGGTGAGATACAGTGTGTCATTGACCGTGGTCACGTGGTCGTAGTGAACGTGGCCGGCCAGCACCACATCAACGCCGTGGGAATCGATGACGTCCAGCAGCGCCTCCCGGCCGGTGTAGCCGTTTCCCAGCAGGGAGTCGTTGGCGGTGTCCCACAGGGGGTTGTGATGCATAAACATGACGGACAGGGCGGCGTCGCTATTGGCTCCGGCGTCTGCCTCCACCCAGGCCAGCTGCTCGGCGCCCACGTTGCCCCCCCAGTTGAAGGCCAGATAGGAAAACGCCCATCGGCTCCGATTGGGCCAGTCATAGGAGTTCACGGCGGTGAAGTGGTAGGAGCCGTAGTCAAAGGAGTAATACCGGGGTCCGAAGAAGCGCTCCCAGAAGACCAGGCCGTCCTGGCCGCACTGGATGTATCCGTCGTGGTTGCCGGGAACCAGGTAGGTAGGAACCTGGAAGCGCTGCAGGATGTCGTGGCAGGTGCGGTACTCAAAGGCATATTCAAAGGGGTACAGCTGGCCAAACACCAGGTCGCCGGATATGAGCACGAAGTCCGGATTGAGCAGGTTGATTTCGTCGATTGATTTTTTTGCCGCCTTCCAGCCGAGGGTTTTGTTGATGTCCTCGGTGAAGCCGCGGGGGTCGCCGATGTGGAAGTCGGTGAGGTGCACGAACGAAAAGTTGCTCTTGAAGGCGCTGACCACCGACACCGCCCGGGGCTCAGTGACCGCAGCCCAGCCGCCGCCAAACGTTGCGGTCACCGTGAGATTGTACAGTTCCGGGGTGGCGGTCTCCGGTACCTGCACCTGCACCCGCCACGTTTCACGTTCCTGAAAATAGTGGGCCTCCCTGACGGGAAGCGAAAAGCTCTCCACCACCCGGTCATAGGCGGTGTCCAGTGTGGCCTCCCAGTCGGCGGCGGGCTGGGCCAGGGAAACGGTGATGACGAACAGGTCATGGGGACGCACCATCACTGGCATGGCGGAGCGGGGAGCCACCAGGGTGAAGCCTCCACCCCGGGGCACCAGATGGCCGGGGACGGAGGGAGCCACCACCACGGCATGGCTCTCCCCGGCGGGGTCGTCCCGGTTTACCGTCGGGGACATATCGCCGATGGCCGGCACCATGAGCATGATGACTATGCCCAGCGCTCCCAGAACTGCCGCTTTCTGCATACTCCTACATCGCCGGTTTTCTTTTAACGTTTCCGCCGCTGCAGAAGAATAAAAAAGGCCTGCCGCCTTTACCCCCATGGATGTGTGTCTGGGCGGAACCTTCGACCTCCTGCATGAGGGGCATCAAGCGCTCCTCGGCACGGCCTGCCGGCTGGGCAGGGTCACCGTGGGGCTCACCAGCGACGAGTGGGCCCGGCAGCGGGGCAAACAGGTGCGTCCCTACGGTGAGCGGGAGGCGGACCTGGCCCGGTGGCTGGAGGCGCACAGGTGCCCCCATCGCATCGTTCCCCTGCATGACCCCTACGGGCCCACGGTGGAGGAAGACTTTGAGGCCATCGTGGTGTCCCCGGAGACCGAGCCCACCGCCCGGGCCATCAACGAGAGACGGGAGAAGCGGGGCCTGCCGCCTCTGGAGGTGGTGGTGGTACCCTACGTGCTGGCCGATGACGGCATTCCCCTCAGCACCACCCGCATCCGGCGGGGAGACATTGCCGACGGACACCGCCTCACCCCCGTCCGGGTGAACGTGGGCAGCACCAATCCGGCCAAGCGGGAGGCTGTGGAGGCATCTTTTCACCGCCTCTTCGGCCATCTGGAGATAAAAGCCGAGCTGGTGGACGTGCCCCGGTCGCCGCTGCCCTGCAACCGGGAAATAGTGAAGGGCGCCTGGGGGCGGGCCCTACGGTCCCTGGACGGCGCTGACTACGGCGTGGGCATCGAGGCGGGGCTGCGGGAGGCGGAGGATACCTGTTTCGTGGAGCACTGCTGCGCGGTCGCCGATGCCACCGGATATGTTACCG
>DSCA01000060.1 GCA_011049295.1 Thermoplasmatales archaeon | reverse complement strand
GATAAAAAGAAAACCATATAAATCCCGGGCGGTTTTCACTGTGGGCAAGGGGGAAAACACCTGCTACTCAGCGGTCAGCAGGCCTCGCAGGAACCCCGCCGGGGAACCAGCAATATTTTATAGCGCAACCGGATATGGGTTTACCTCCCGGAGGTTCTACCATGAAAAAAATAGTGACCCTTGGACTGTTGGGACTTTTACTGGTAAGCGGCATGGGCGGCGTTCCCCTGCTGACTCACCACACAAACGACGGGCCGGCTGCCCACCGGGCAGACAGCCACTTTTCTGATTCCCTGGAGTTTTCCCCGCTCTCGCTGGACCAGCGGGACGGCTACGCGGTCATAGACTGCGCCCAGGCTACCTCCTACACCATGGGCGGCGACCTTCCCCGGTTGCCGGTGGTGACCATGACCTACACGCTGCCCTTCGGCACCCGGGTTTCCGGGGTCACCGTCACCTATGCAGGGGAGCAGAACCATCCGCTGCCCGCCCTCCCGGCTCCGGCGCCCAGCGCGCATCTCCTCTCCCTGATAGAAACCAGTCCTGCCTCCCGACCGGTGGCCTACCAGCAGGCGGAATACCCCGAACGGAGTTTTTCCTACTCCACGGCGGCAGGCTTGTGGAACGGGCAGCGGGCCACCTTCCTCTCCGTGCATTTGTATCCGGCCCGCTATCATTCCGCGGCCAACACCATCCGGTATTACTCGCAGGCCACCCTTGACATCACCTATGCACCGGCCGAGCCCCTCACCCTGCCCGATGTATACGACCTGCTCATTTTGACCCCCACCGACTATACAGGGCAGCTGCAGACCCTGGTGGACCACAAAAACGCCAACGGCGTGGACACCGTCATGGTCACCCTGGACGACATACCCCAGCAGGGCACGGACATCCAGGAATCAATCAAATACTACATCCGGGACGCCATCGAGCAGTGGGGTATCACCTCCGTGCTGCTGGTGGGGGCAGGGGTGGAGGGCGAGGAGCAGTTCCCGGTGCGCTATGCCTGGATTCCCTCCGGACGCTACGAAGAAAAATTCCCCAGCGACCTCTACTATGCGGACGTCTATGATGCCAACGGCAGTTTTTCCACCTGGGATGCCGACGGCGACGGCAAATACGCCGAATATCCAGACGACGTGGCAGCCATCGACATCATACCCGACGTGTACGTGGCGAGATTGCCCTGCAACAATGCCTTCGAGCTGCGCACGGTGGTCAGCAAAATAGTCTCCTACGAGGAGAGCAACGCCATGACCAACGTCATCGTCCAGATCGGGGGTGACACCTTCCCCGGCGACGGCGAAAACGTCAACGAGGGAGAGTTTGCCAACGAGGAGGTCCTGAAGCGCCTTCCCGGATATGAAAGCGTCCGCCTGTGGGCCTCCACCGGCGACCTCACCAAGGGCAACATCATCCGGGCCATAAACCAGGGCGCGGACTTCGTGGACTTCTCCGGGCACGGCAGCCCCCTCAGCTGGGCCACCCATGCCCCCAACGACGACGAGGTATGGCTCCCCCAAAAGACCTTCTATTCTCCCTACTCCGGATTCCTGTACGTGGATTATACCTGGACCTTCAACTTCAAGAAACTGCCGGCCGTGGTGTTCAACGCCTGCTCCTGCAGCAAGTTCAGCGCCACCCCGGACTGCATCTCCTGGGTCACGCTGCGCAAGCCCCTGGGAGGGGGCATCGCCAGCTTCGGGGCCTCGGGCATCGGATACGGCAGCTACGGCACCAGCGAGACGGACCGCCTGTTCGGCTGGATGGAGGTGAACCTCTTCGAGGGAATGTACACCACCAAGGTGCTGGGGCCGGTGTGGAGCGACGCCATAGCGGAGTATGCCACCTCCTTTGACCTGGAGGAGGTGGACTACAAGACACTGCTGGAAATGGCCCTGTTCGGAGACCCCACCCTGGCCATCGCCGACGGCACCAGCCCCACCCCGCGCTAGCCGAAGCACAAAGTATTAAATAGCCCCGGCGATAAGCACCCGAGACCATGCAGCCCGCCACAGAGAACATACAGAAACTCAAGGATCACCGGGAGGCCGTTATTCTGGCTCACAACTACCAGCGCCCCGAGGTACAGGACATCGCCGATTTCGTGGGCGATTCCCTGGGACTGGCCCGGCAGGCCATGGACACCGACGCCCGGGTCATCGTGTTCTGCGGGGTGGACTTCATGGCGGAGAGCGCCAAGATTCTCAACCCGGACAAGACGGTGCTCCACCCCGATACGGGAGCCAAGTGCCCCATGGCGGCCATGGTGGACCCGGAGTCGCTGCGCCGCTTTAAGGAAAAAAGGGGGCTGGACGCGGTCAGCTACGTCAACACTACAGCAGCCGTCAAGGCGGTCAGCGACATCTGCTGCACCTCGGCCAACGCGGTCAAGGTGGTGGAGAGCATGCCCGACGACGTCATCTTTGTCCCCGACAGCAACCTGGGCCGCTACGTGCAGCGCTTCACCGACAAGGAGGTGGTCCTGTGGCCCGGCTTCTGCCCCACCCACGAGGGCATCACCACCGAGGACATCAAACGTCTCCAGCAGCAGCACCCGGAAGCCCAGGTGCTGGCCCACCCCGAATGCTCGCCGGAGGTCATCGACCTGGCGGACAGGGTGGCCTCCACCACCGGCATGCTCAGGTATGCCCAGCAATCCGAGGGGTGGGAATTCATCGTGGCCACCGAAAAGGAGCTGGCCTACCGCATGAAAAAAGAAATGCCTGACAAGCACTTTTACGTGGTGGAGCAGGCGGTGTGCCCCACCATGAAAAAAATCACCCTGCAGAAGGTGGCAGCCGCCCTGGAGAGCATGCAGCCCGAGGTCTGCCTGGACCCAGAGGTCATGGAGCAGGCGCGCAGACCCCTGGAGCGCATGATGGAGATTGGGCGGTAGGCAGAGGGCCTGGCTACAGGGAGAGGAACTCCGGGTCGCTTTTGGTGCGGAGGGCCTCGGCGATGATGAGCAGGCTCCCCAGCTGCATCTTCACCGCCGTGCGCAGCGGAACCTGGTAGAACTGTCCTCTTTTCTGAACGCTTTTGGCCAGAGAGATTATCTCCAGGTTAACGGAGTCCATGACGCGGCACAGGGACCCCATGCCTCCCTTGATGCAGATGCTTTCTGCCACCCGCCACAGGTGCCCGAGGAGAAACAGGTCGGACAAATCGGCCAGGAGCTCGCCTTCCAGCACCTCGCCCCTGGTGAGTTTTCCCTCCTTTTTCGGAGGGGCGGTCAGCAGCTCCTTCTCGTGCTCCAGATATCTCCACTCGCTGTCCAGATGTTTTTTGGCCATCTCGTAGAGCATGCCATCCGCCAGGTCCGCGTGCCCGGCCAGCCGGTTAAGAATCCGCTTGGCATATCGGGCCCGGGCCATCTTTGTTTTGTATCGTGCCTCCTGCATCTTCTGGTGGTTGGCAGAGGAGGGATTTTTGTCCTGCATCAGCAGCGACAGGTACATGGGAACCTCGCAGTTGAAGCTGAAGCCGCTGCCGATTTCTTTCTGGTACCACTCGTCGCTGCATGCCCCCCGCTGGATGGTTTTGATGAGGGCCGGGCTGGTGGTGGCATAGTAGTCCAGATAATCCTTCAGCCCGTACATCTGATAAAAGCCGGGGTGCAGCATTCTACCAAAGGGCACGTCGGGAGACGTATCGGAGAGGGGTATCCGCAGCGGGGCCACAAACTTTCTCAGCGGCCCATAGACCTCCGGAAAATGGTGGCTGAAATAGTAGTAGGCATTGGTAAAGCCGCTGTGGTGAAGACCGCACAGCAGGGCCGGCTTTTCCCGCTCCAGCACCCGCTTAACGGCCAGAGTTTCGGGACGCGACCGGGTCCACTGGTAGTCCTCATAGGAGGCCGGAAAGGTCCATTCGTATTGCTCCTCCGTGGGCTCCCGAAAGGAGGCCTTGGCCACAGCAGCCAGCGAATCGGGCCGGTTAAACCATCCCTCGTTGAGACGCATGCCCCGCCACTCCAGTATGGGAATGACCAGCCACCGCCAGCCAAAATGGTTCGCCTGGGGATGGGTGGCCAGCCACCGCACAAAATAGGTGGTCAGGAGGCTCCCCAGGGGCTCGTCGCTGTGGGGCACCCCGATAACCAGGGCCGTCCGGTCCCCGGAGCCTACCTCCAGCATGAGCAGATCCTCCCCGTTTACGGTGCGCCCTATAGCGTGGGTATGGACGCCGGGGAGGTCACGTATGGATTGCAGCAGGGTGTCCACTTCGCTTACCGTCAAAAACCGACTGTAGGAGGGAATATCCTGGAGTATGGGAAAGCGTGCAGCAGGCATCTACAGTTTCACCTCTATGCCCAGGCCGGGTTTTTCCACGGGGACCACGCAGCCGTTTTCATATCGGGCGCCGCCGGTCACCACGTCGTCGGTGAAATCCAGGGCGGAATCCAGGTCGGCGTAGGCCACGTTTTTGAAGGCACAGGCAAAGTGAACCCCGGCCGCCATGGCACCCATGGATTCGTTCATGCACCCCACCATAACGGGTATCTCGGCCAGCTCGGCGGCCAGATTTGCCTTCAGGGCATTGGTGATGCCTCCGATTTTCATCAGCTTTATGTTGATCAGGTCGGCAATCTGCAGTTTTATGGCCTTCAGGCTGTCGCTGAAGGTGAGGACGGTTTCATCTGCCATGATGGGAACCGGACACTGGGCGGTTACCTCCTTCAGGGCATACAGATACCGGGCCGGGGTGGGCTGCTCCAGCAGCTCGATGTCGGCGCCCAGGGCCTCCAGGGTCTGGATCACCTGCAGGGCCTGCTCCACAGTGTAGCCCTCGTTGGCATCCAGGCGTATCTTAACGGCCGGTCCCACCTCCCCCCGGATGGCCTGCACCGCCTCGATGTCCTGATGGGGGTCCATCCCACATTTAATCTTGAGGCAGGTGAATCCCCGGGCCACAATCTCCCTGGCTCTGGCCACCATTACGTCCACCGGGTTCAGCCCCACGGTCACCGAGGTTTCTATGCGGTCCCGGTAACCGCCCAGCAGCCGGTACAGAGGCAGACCTGCGGCCTTCCCCAGAAGGTCATAGAGGGCCATGTTCACTCCGGCCTTGGCAGACTGATTCTCCGGCAGTTGTTGCTCGATGACGTCATTCAACAGGTTAATGCGGATGGGGTCCCTGTCCACAAGCAGGTCCCGAAAGGGGCCACGGCAGGCCTTCAGCACGCTGGCTTCCGTCTCCTGGGTGACGCTGTCCGGGGTGGCACATCCCCACCCCACGATGCCCTGGTCGGTCTCCAGCCTGATGAACACGTTGACCGCCGTGTCCACCGTCTCATGGGTGATGGTGAAGGGCTCCTTGAGGGTCAGCTCCACCGGTATGGCCCGGAGGGAAACTATGCGCATGGGCCATGATACCCGCTGGAGATAATAACCCTTTCCTCCTTCGTGCCCCAGAGGTGCTCATGGAGCGGGCGCTCACAATACTATTAAATAATCCCCGCTCATTGTACAGCACATGAAGGGGAAGGCCCACTGCCCCCACTGCAATCACAAGGTGGTGGTAGAGGTTCCCGACGAGGCCCGCGGCGAGCAGATAGTGGCCTGCCCGCAGTGCGGCGTGCAGTTCAAGGTCAATGTGGACGAGCCCTACAGCTGGGAGGAGGAGGCCCCCCTGATTCATCCTTCGGTGCGCCTGAAAAGCCGGTCCATGAAACCCCCGGTGGCCGGGCTTCTGCTCATCATCATTTTTCTGCTGGGAGTGGTCATCAGCGGGGTGCTGTTTTTCTCCCTGGACGTGGTGGGCAGCGTGCACATGGAAAGCCAGTTCCGGGGAACGGTGGTGGACGAAGAAGGAACCGCATTGGCCGGGGTGACGGTTACCGTGACTGACCATCCGGAACTGATGGCGGTCACCGACGCCGAGGGGCGATTCTCGTTCCCCAACATCACCAGCGGCAGGCAGGAGCTGCAGTTCACGGGAGAGGGCTACAAAACGCTGAAGGCCAAGGTGTTTGTGTTCCCCTGGAACATGTCCATAGTTCAGGAGCGCTTCGTCCTGGAGGAGGGCCAGGGCACCGAGCAGTACAAGAG
>DSCA01000012.1 GCA_011049295.1 Thermoplasmatales archaeon | reverse complement strand
TCCTCAACCGATAGGGTAAACTTCATTCCCTATCCCCTCCATATTATCAAGAGAATACAGAGCAAAAAAATGTTCCGAAAAATTGAGAGCTATCTCAAAAAAATTTAATCTGACAAAGTCAAGGTAAGATAACCCGAGAGAAGATCTAACCCGGAAGCGAGAAAAGAAACCCGGTTGGGTGTTGATCGGGGGAATCTTTTCTTCTACTCTGCCCCACCGGGAGATGTAGTATGCATTATGTCGACAGAAGATATGTTGCGTGGTTAGTCTTCGCTCAGCTTGGCCCCGCATCCGCTACAATAAACGGCGTTGTCCATGTTCGTCTTTCCGCATTTTTTACAGTACTGAACCATGTTTACCCCTTAACATGGAATCGTGTACAGCCTTAAAAACATACCCGTTATCAGTCTTCGAGGTCCGTTATGTTCTTTTTGGTGAACAGATACGTCTCGAGCTCGTGATGGAACGCGGAATCCTGTCGGCGTATCCATTCGATGAGCATGGCTGCATGCTCTTTTTCTTCGTCCCTGTTGTGGGCAAGGATGTCTGCAAGTGACTGGTTGTCAGTGGCGTCTATGCGCTCCTGGTACCAGTTGACCGCCTCGATTTCCTCTATGAGAGACTGCCAGGCTCGCTCGAGGTCAAGAGTTTTTTCTGTCATTTTTTCTGCTTTTTCGTGCTGTACCATTAATGCCTAAAGGAATCTGGTCTTAAAAAAGTTACCGTTAGGGTCCCCGTTAGTGGCCATCTCCGCCGTCACCCCATCGATGTTTCCAGATGCTGGTGAAGGAGACCATGTCGCCCGGGTGTGAAACCACGATGGCATACGTGCATCCTGGGGGAGGGCGGGTTTTCTTTTGGGCAGGAAGGGGTCGCGGAGGTTCTGGCGGCTTTGGTCTTGCTGGTCCGTCAGCCGCTTCGGAACTCTGCTCCAGTGATGGATATCACGGCTGGTATCTGTGACGCAAGAAAGGGCCACACATTCACTTGCAACACTAACGTTTATATATCTGACCGTCTATACAATTTCAAAATAATTTGAAACGGTGTGTATATGATAGAAATCATCCAGGCCGGCATTGATGCCCTGGCCGGCTACCTGTCCGAGCACGTGCTCACCTGCCTCATACCCGCCTTTTTCATCGCCGGGGCTATCGCCGCCTTCGTCTCCAAGCAGAGCATCCTCAAATATTTCGGGGCCCAGGCCAAAAAATATGTCTCCTACTCAATTGCATCCGTCTCCGGAGCCATCCTGGCCGTCTGCAGCTGCACCGTCCTGCCGCTCTTTGCCGGCATATACAAGCGAGGGGCGGGCATCGGCCCGGCCACCGCCTTCCTGTATTCAGGCCCGGCTATCAATGTTCTGGCCATTGTTCTCACCGCCCGGATACTGGGGTGGCAGATGGGAGCCGCCCGGGCCCTGGCCGCCGTGGGCATAGCCATCGTCATCGGCCTCATCATGGCCGCCGTGTTCAGAAAACATGACCTCGATACCCAATCCAACCCTGCCTTCCAGACCCCGGAGAGCGATGACCACGAAAAACGGTGGCCCGCTCTCACCGTGTTCATTGCCCTGGTAGCCATCCTGGTCATTGCCACCACGGGTATCTCCTGGATGGTTAAATTCCCCGTCATCTATGTCCTTACCATCCTCATCGCCATCCTCCTCATTTTTTACCACGGTAGAGAGGAGGTAAAGGAATGGGGAAACCAGACCTGGTTCCTGACCAAACGCATTTTCCCCGTTCTGATGGCCGGCGTCTTTCTGGTGGGCATCATCGGGGGCATAGCGGCCCAGTTCGTGGATGCACCGGCGGAGGAGGCAGTGGGCGTGCTCATTAAGGACTACATCGGCGGCAACAGCCTCACCTCCTGCTTTACCGCGTCGGTCATCGGCGCCGTGCTGTACATGCCCACCCTGCTGGAGGTGCCCATCGTCAACGACCTGTTCGGCTTCGGGTCCGGCATCATGGGGGCCGGACCGGCGCTGGCGCTCCTGCTGGCCGGACCATCGCTGAGCCTGCCCAACATGGTGGTCATCGCCCGGGTAATGGGCCTCAAAAAAGCAGGAGTTTATATCCTGCTGGTCGTCGCCATTTCAACCCTGGTGGGGTACCTGTACGGAGGGATAGCATGAAGAGATGCTGCTCGCTGGAAAATATCGATGTAGAGATTCCCGAGGAAATCGAGCGGGAAGTGGAAGAGAAGGGCGGATTCGAGGAAATCTGCCGAGACCTGTCAGAACATGACCTGGCCCGCCTCGCCGCTCAAATGAAGGTGATGGGAGACGAAAAACGTCTTGCTATCCTGTACGCGCTGGTCCGGCAGCGAATGTGCGTGTGCATGCTGGCGGAATTGACTGGCTGCGCCTATTCAAAATGCTCGTACCATATCACGAAGCTGAAGGATGCTGGTCTCATTGAGGCAGAACACCTCGGCAACTACATCATCTACTCACTTACCCCTTATGGGACACAAGTTATAGGCAATCTGAAAAAAATAGAGGAGGTAGAAAAATGAAGATAGAAATATTGGGTACGGGCTGTCCAAAATGCCGCTCTACCGACAAAATTGTCAGGCAGGTGGTAGAGGAACTGGGCATAACCGCAGACATACAGAAAATTGAGGAGTTGGACGACATCATCAACAGGGGAGTGATGATGACCCCTGCCGTTGCTGTCGACGGCGAGGTGAAACTCGTGGGTCGTATCCCCCGACCGGAGGAGTTGAAAAAATTATTTGCGGAGATGAGGTGAAACTATGCGGCTGTTAGAGAAATGGTTTCCCGAGTTTGCTCAGGAGCTGGACCGGATAGATGAGATGTACGAGGAAAAGCGGATTATTGATGAAAAAGCGTACCAGTTCATCTGCTTCGCCTTGGCCATCCGGGGACGGTCGGCACCCTGCGTCCGGAAGCATTTCAAGGAAGCGCTGAAGGCCGGGGCCACGCTCAAGGAATTGGCGTACATCATGGCTCTGGTGTTCCGGGAGAGTGCCGGTAACGATGACTGCTGGGTGCATGATGTTCTGGCTGATTACAGGGAATTGATGAAAAACAATGTCCGATGCTGCCCGGAGTAAAGAAAACATGACGACGTTGACGATAGAGTGGCGCCATCTCGAACTGGACGGCGGCACCTGCCTCCGCTGCTCCGGGACGGGTACAAGCCTGCGGCGGGTCATCGCGGAGCTTGAGAAAGAACTCAAACCCAGGGGCGTCGAAATATCTTTTACTGAAACATTGCTGCCGGAGGAGAGCATCGAGCAGTCCAACATGATACTGATAGATGGCCGGCCGCTGGAAGATATACTTGCCGGTGCGGAAACCGGCGAAAACTATTGCTCGTCGTGCTCCTGCCTGACTGGCAGCGACGCCTATTGCCGAACGGTCCGCTACGATGGCGAGGTCTACGAGGATATTCCGGCAGAACTGGTCCGGGAGGCTGTGTTCACCGCACTGGATATGGAAACAGATGGGAGGGAGAGAAGATGAAAAACATGAAGCACCTGGCAGTTATCTTCATAGTGGTTCTCCTCCTGGCCATGATGAGTGGATGCCTGGAGAACGGCGAAACCGGATCGTCCGACTCCACGATAACGCATTCCGTCGGTACGGGAAGCAACGATTTCTGGACGGTCTACCCTGCGCAGCATCCCAAAAGCGGGCAGAGCGTCTCTCATCCCCCGTGGGTAAAAAACAAGCTGAAGGACGGGCCCCTGATTATCCTGGCCCACAGCACCAACTGCCAGCCCTGCATCGTGCAGCAGGCGGACCTGGAAGCAGTGCTTCCCGGCTACCAAAACCAGATAGAATACGTGGACATTCTGACCGATGGCAGTGACGACCGGGCATGGGATGTCTATAACATGTACTACCCACAGGGTGGACAGTGGTATATCCCGCTCACCGTCGTCATCTCTCAGGCGTCAGTCCAGGGAGAAACCGAGGTCATCTGGCACAGCAGGGTGAGCACCACCGGGAAGGCGTGGCTGCGCACCTACATAGAAAATGCCATAGCATACTATGAGGGATAAGCCATGCCTCTAAAGAAAATCCTGCTCGCCGTCGTTCTCATTCTCATTTTCCTGCCCGCGTTGACTTACGGGGAGGAGTTTTCCCCGGCCCCCGATTTTACCGCTTCCACCGTGGACGGGCGGACATTTTCGCTGACCGGAAGTCGGGGAAACGTCACCATCCTGCACGTGCAAAATTTCGAGAATCCCATCTGCATCGAATGTGAAAAAGAGCTCCGGGGACAGATAGAGGCCCTGGCCGAGCTGGCGGCCAGGGAGCAGACCAACCTCACCATAGTCACCCTCAACCTGCGTAAAAATCCCTCCTCGGACGACGGAAAAACGCTGGCTGAGCGCTGGTACGACATAAACGTCACCTGGTACTGGATAGAGGAGGAAGCGCCCTACCCGGTGGCCGACGACTACCGGCAGTACTGGACCGTGGACGGAGCCTTTGCCAATCCCACCCTGGTGTTAATCGGTCCCTCACTGGACGTCATGGGCGTATACCATGTCTACCGTATGGGCACGGGCAAACTGGACGGGGTTCAGCCGGCATCATCGCTGGCCGAGGACGCTGAGCAGATACTGCAGGGAAACTGGACGGCATTCCGGGGAAAGACGAGCAGCCGGGACATCACCTTCCTGGGCATGTTCGCCCTGGGCATGATCACCGCTCTCTCCCCGTGCTCCATCGCCCTGCTCATCTCCATGATATCCTACGTGGGAGCCACGGGGGGTGGCACGGGAACCAGAAGGGAGAGCATCCGGGGGTTGGGCATGGGCATCGTCTTTACGCTGGGGATGGCCCTGGTGTTCTTTTTCATCGGGCTCCTGATTTCGTATGCCGGATTTTTCGTGGAGATATCCTCCCTGTTCTATCTCATCACCGGGGTCATACTTCTCATCCTGGGCGTCAACATCGTGGTTCCACTGAAAGAACGGGTGGGGCCGCTGTTTAAAAGTAAGGGCGGTGGTGGGAACATTATGGAGAAGGGGGGAAGACTCTTCGAATCCATAAGCAAAAAATCCCTCCTTCTGGGCGCCTTCTTCCTGGGCATCCTGTTTGCGGTGGGATGGGCCCCCTGTGCCATCTCTCTGGTCATGCCCGTGTTCATCCTGGTGCTGGCCTAGAAGACGTCGCTGCTGATGGGCGGGCTGCTGCTCTTCGTGTTCGGCCTGGGGCACGGCGTGCCGGTCATCCCGCTCACCACGCTGACCCGGGGGATGCGGGCCAGGGTGGGAAGCGCCTACGTCACGGCTGGCCGCTACATCCAGAAGATATTTGCCGCCGCCGTCATAATTATTGCCGTGATCTTCATGCTCCGCTACTTTGGAGTACAGTTATGGTGAGAAAAGTGAGGTAGGCCATGCCCGAGGGAAAACTGCGCTTTTTTGAAAAATACCTCAGCCTCTGGGTGGTGCTGTGCATCGTGGCCGGGGTGGCCATCGGCCGGTGGCTGCCTACGGTGCCCGACGCGCTCAGCCAGCTGGAATACGCCCGGGTGTCCATCCCGGTGGCGGTGCTCATCTGGCTGATGATTTATCCCATGATGGTGGGCGTGGACTTCGGCAGCATCGTTAACGCCGCCAAAAAGCCCCGCGGCCTGCTGCTCACCTGGACGGTCAACTGGCTCATCAAGCCGTTCACCATGTTTCTGCTGGCCTCGCTGTTCTTCACTGTCATCTTCAGCCGCTTCATCGATCCGGGGCTGCAGGACCAGTACCTGGCGGGGGCCGTTTTTCTGGGGGCCGCTCCCTGTACGGCCATGGTGTTCGTGTGGAGCTATCTGAGCAAGGGAGATGCGGGCTACACCCTGGTGCAGGTGGCCAGCAACGACCTCATCATCCTGTTTGCCTATGTGCCCATCGTGTCTCTCTTGCTGGGCGTCAGCGGGCTCAGCGTGCCCTATGACACCCTGATGCTGTCGGTGGTGCTGTTCGTGGCCATTCCCCTGATAGCCGGCTATGCCACCCGCCACTGGGCGCTGCGGCGGAAGGGAGAGCGCTGGCTCAACCAGGTGCTGCTCAAAAAAACCGGCAACGTCACCATCCTCGGCCTGCTGCTCACCCTGGCCATCCTG
>DSCA01000077.1 GCA_011049295.1 Thermoplasmatales archaeon | reverse complement strand
GGCCTGCTCTATGGACCGGTTCATCTTCTGCCACCTGGCCAGCAGGCGTTTTTTCTCGCTCTGGTATTCCTCCTGGATTTTTCGCTGCTGCTCCCTCCATTCCCTGTGGGGAGGTATCCACGCGTTGCGCCATTCGTCGAGAATCTTGTCCCGGAGGTCAGCCTGTTTGCGGTTCCGTTTGGCCGCCAGGTCCCGGAGGTGCCGGTGGCGCTCACGTTCCGCCTGGCAGAAATAGTAGGCTGACTTCCACTCCTCCTCCATCAGCCTCTTTTCCCGCCGGGCCCGGGCCCGCTCCATGTCGGCCAGCGCCTTTTTTTCCTGGGGCTCTTTCCAGGGCTTGGGAATCTGCCGGCAGGGGTTGCTGGTATAGGCCAGGGCTGAGCCGATGACCACCAGGAGGATGATGGAGGGAAGGGTGGAGACCGCTGCCGCCACCTGCCCCATGGTCATGTGGAATCCGCTGAGGCTGACCACCACGGGGCGAGTGATGCGGGCGCTGGGGTCGCTGACCGACTGCACCCGTACCAGCATGATATAGTTTTCGTATTGAATGTAAAACCTCTCGTGGGGGACGTGGAAGGTAAAATGGACCGTGGCCGTCTGCCCGGGGAAGAGGTGCACCTGGCTCTCGGAAACCGAGTACAGCCAGTTGGAGGGAGCATAGGTGACAGAGACGGTGTAGGAGTCCTCGTAGTTCCCGTTGTTGGTGATGTTTATGGGCATGGTGTAGGTGGTCTCCTGCCGGCCCTCGAACACGGGGTTGTCGATGTTCACCTCCAGAAAGCGGTAGGGCTCAGAGCGCACCTGAAAGGTGATGTTGCCGTACTTGATAAAGTCGGTCAATTTGACGTGCATCTCCACCTGGCAGGTGATATTGACGATGTAGGACGGCTGTGCACCGGCGTTGACAAACACCGAGGCATTGCCAATGTCGTCCTGGTCCAGGGGGATGTACGTAGGGCTCACCGAGGCCGTCCACCCCTCGTCGTCGACCTCCACTATTTTCAGGTAATAGCGCAGCGGGACGTTGGAGTCGCCCTGCACCACTCCGCCGTTCCAGAATTTGAATCGGAACTCATGCTGTCCCAGGGGCCTCACGGTGGCCGTGGGATTCCCCACCGGCTCCACCTGGACGTTCCACCAGAAATTGGACCAGTCCTCCCAGGGAATGAGCTGACCCTCCGCCGGCTGCTGCGCCGGTATCAGCCAGGCGAACAGCATCAGAGCCAGCAGTAGGAGGGCGACTTTCCGCATGGTGCTCAACAAAAGGTATCGGCAGTTTGTTTAAATAATTAGTTGGTTACTGCCGCTTGCGCCGCATGACCAGCACGATGGCCGCCAGGGCACCGATGAGGATGACTGCTTCGAAGCCGGGCAGGTAGAACCCCTTGTTTTTGGCCAGCATGGTGGCATAGGCGTTGAACACGGTCACCGTTTCCTTGTCCTGCTGGGATACCTCGAACTGGGACCCCTGCAGCACGTAGTACTTGGCCTGGGTCCTGGCCACCGCCTGCAGGGCGATGCCCTGCCAGTCGTTGTGGTAGGAAACGGCCGTGCCGTGCGGAGAGGTCAGGGTCAGGGAGGCCACCTCTTCGGGAGGATTGGCGTCTCCGGGTTTCTTGCCGGGCAGGAGAATCTGCTGGGGATTGATGATGTACTTCCAGCCGCCCAGGTCGTCGTCGGTGAGACTGAGAGTGACGGTGGTGTCGGCGTTGCCCCAGTTTTTCACGGTGATGGGGAAGGTTAGCTCCCGGTCGGGGGCCGTGCGCTCGATGGGCTTGGCAATCTGCAGGGTGACCTGGGTGTAGGGATTGACGCCCACCTGGATGTCGGCTTTGCCCGTGGCAATCTGCCGCACCTCGCCGCCCAGAATGATTCTGCCGGTCACCTCGAACTCCACCGTCTCCAGGCTGCCGGCATATACGTCCTGCTGGCTGAGGGCCATGCTTATCTTGACCGGCTTGCTTTCATCCTTCTGCAGGACGAAGGTTTTCTGGGAGGGGGTGACGGTGAGCCAGCTGGGGCTGCGCACCACGTTGATTTCCACCCAGACGGGGAAATACTGGAAGAAAAAGGCAGAGTAGCTGACGGTGAGGGTCAGGGAGCCGCTGCCGTAACGGTCTATGTAGTAGGGGGTTACATTAGGGGAGGCACTCATGGCACCCCAGTCAAGAGCCTCCGCCATGGGTGCAAACACCGCGGTTGACAAAAGCATGAAGGTGCCAAGCAGTACTCCGAAAGTGATACTTTTTTTCAGCATATTTCACCTCTGAGTGTAAGGTATTTTGTTATTGGCTATTCGATATATATGTTTTTCGTGGCTATGCCTCCGCCTCCTCTTCCTCCTCGGTGCACACCCGTTCCGGAAAGTGGCTCAGGATGATGATGTCACCGGCTGCGGATACCCACCGGTAGGGTACGCCCACGTCGCGCGACCCCTCCACCAGGTCGGGATTGGTATCGGTGATAATGAGGCTGTCAACGCGCTGCTCCTCCGTGTTCAGCGCCACGTTTCGGACATCCCCCACGTAGATGCCGTGGCGGGTATAGACGGGCAGGTTGAGAAATTCCGTTGCTTCCTTCACCATTTTAATCACTTGAAACCTTAAATCCAGAATACCTTATTAAGAGTTGTGGTCGGCTGGCTTTCTTCCCGGCTCAGCGTCGGAAAAATGAATCATTAATAAGCAGCCGGGGCATTACGGGATTGTGCTCATCTACGTGCTGCTGGCAGCGGGTTTTGTGCTGCTGGTAAAGGGAGCGGACTTCCTCGTCCACGGGGCCTCCTCCATCGCCCGACGACTGCGCGTTTCCGATCTGGTAATCGGGCTGACGGTGGTGGCCTTCGGGACCTCCGCTCCGGAGTTCGTGGTCAACATAGTGGCCAGCGTGGAGGGAACCACGGGCATCGCCATCGGAAACGTTCTGGGCAGCAACATCTTCAACATCCTGGTTATTCTGGGGATTTCCTCGCTGCTCTATCCGCTGACCGTCACTGCGGGCACCGTGCGGCGAGAGATACCCCTCAGCCTGCTGGCAGCCGTACTGCTGGGGGTTCTGGTTTCCACGGGTTGCCTGACGGGGTCATCCGGTGCCGCGTTGACCAGAGCTGGCGGCGTGGTTCTGGTGGCTGCGTTTGGCGGTTTTCTTTACTACATTGCGGCCACGGCCAAAAAACAGCGCATCCGGCATGCGGCGGCTGAGTCGGCGCCAAGCCAGGCCGGGCTGGCCAAGGCGGTACTGCTGGTGGGGGTGGGGCTGGTAATGCTCAACGTGGGGGCCAAGCTGGTGGTGGACGGGGCGGTGGAACTGGCTGCGGAGCTATGGGTAAGCCAAACCCTGGTGGGCCTGACGCTGGTGGCCATGGGGACCTCCCTTCCCGAGCTCGCTACCTCGGTGACGGCCGCTCTCCGGAAAAATGCTGACATTGCGGTGGGAAACATCGTGGGCTCCAACGTCTTCAACATCCTGTGGATTCTGGGTGTCAGCGCCCTCATCCGCCCGTTGCCCTTTACCGATGAAAGCATCCTCGACGTGGGCATGGTTATATGTGCCACGGCCCTGCTGCTCGCCACCATGTTTACGGGCAAAAAGGGACACGTCCTGGAGCGATGGGAGGGGGGCCTCTTTCTGGCCGCATACGGTGCATATGTGGCCTTTTTGATGTACCGGGGGTAGCTCACCGGGGTATGGGCGGGGCGGTGCCGGTTAGGCGGACAGCCACAGAATCATCTCTGCAAAAATCCGATGGGCGTCCCGGTTTCCCATGGAGATTTCGGGATGCACAGCGGACAGCACCACTTTTCCCTCGCCATAGGGGCCGGTCACTATGGCGTATTTGTTCTCAAAGAGGCTGGCGTCGTAGAGGGAACGGACACCGGCAAAGGTAGCAATCGGATAAAACGAGGGATGGGAAGCATCGTGGTCTGGCGGTGCCTCCACCATGGGAACCCCGCTCTCCATGATGGAGACCGTCTTGTTGGCATAGGCCTCCGCAAAGGGAAGACCCTGGGGAGCAAAACGAACCTGGGCCTGGGAGACAAAAAAGGTGAGAAGAAACAGCAGCACGTAAAAATTGTTCTGGGTGTAGCGGGGCTCAAAGTGCTGGGCGAAGGGACCGGCGTCAAAATAGACGTTCACCATTTCCAGCGGCGGGGTCATGCCCTGGAAGCCAAACAGCCTGTACAAGATGTCATCATAGTCTTCGGGAACGTTTATGGCTCCCATGGTTCCCAGATAGGCGTCCCCGCAGGCACCGAGAAACCCGCCTCCCCGGAGGACAAACTGCCGAATTTTTTCTCCATATCCCGGGGGAGTGTTCCAAGAGCCCACCCCTCCGGGGCCAAAAGCCACGTCGATGTGCAGGCTCTCCAGCTTGCCGTCCTGCACGTCTCCGCCCTCCCGGGAATCCCAGAAAAAGTAGAGGTTGCAGGTGATGTTGTGGGCACGCTCCATCTCTGCAAACCTGGCCTGGTAAAACACGGCGGTGAAGGTTCTCAGAAGGAGGTCCATGTAATCCCATCCCTGAAAAAGAATGGCCACGTTGAGCTCCGAGGTGCAGGAGCGAAGGGCGGCATCATCTGCGCACTGAGACGGAAAAACCAGAGCCTGCCCCCCGCTGAGGGAAAGCAGAAACAGGACCAGGGCCACCGACAGCAAGGGCGAATGACACCTCACCCGTCAAGAACCACGTGGAGATTATTAACTTTGCCGGGCGGCAGAAACACGGCACTAGTAGTCCTCCAGGCTGGTCTGCTGGTCGTCGAAGAGCTGGTGCTGCCAGCCGAATTCCCTGTACTCCAGCCCGTAGTCGTCCAGGAGACGACAAACCATTTCTGGAATCCTCGGCGTGCAGAGAATGCCCCGGATGCGCGCTTTGTCGTTTCCCCGCTTCAGGTCTGTGACGTACATCCTGAGCTGCTGCGCCGCGCTGATGGTGGCCTGGCTCCGCTTCACCTCGATGACCACCGGAACGTGGTGACGGTCGTAGCCGAAGAGGTCAATCAGGCCGGACCTGGTCTTCTTCTCCCGCTGGGTTATCCGCAGACCGGGCTCGATGAGTTCGGGGTTCTCCATGATTTTGTCCACGATGTCCCTCTCCATGCCCACAATCTGCACCCGGGCCCGGTCGTCCATCCTGGCGGCAAATACCATCTCGATTTTTTTGAAGGAAACCGCCATCCGCTCCCTGTTTTTGCGGTGCACCACATGGACCGTGAACAATCTGTCCTGCAGGAGATAGGTGGCCCGGGCTCCATGGGGCTGCCAGTTGACGGGCTCCCGGCCGGACGGCTGATGGATGATGCTGGTGCCGTCCTCCTTGACAATCAAGATGCGCTCTCCCCAGTCGAGGAAGGACCGGGCGCGCCCCTGATACCTGACCTGGCAGCTTCCCAGAACCATGAGCACCCTTTTCTCGGGGCTTTGCACCACCTGGCGGACCACAAAGTCCAGGGTCTCCTCCACACCGGGGCCATAGAGGTACTCCACGACACCCATAGAAGCCGGAGGTATAAAAACTGCTGCCCCCTCCGTCTCCAGAGGCAAATTTTTATGAATCAGTGGGCGCATACACAAACGGGCATATGAGGTAGCACGGATATCCTACTGGCCTCCGGAGCCAGTTACTCGGGTTCAAATCCCGATATGCCCGCTTTTTTTGTCCAGCAGAAAAACCTTTTTAGTGGATGTCTGTTTGCAGGCGAAAACATGGCAGACGCGGCGATACTGGGGGCGGAGCTGGTCCTGGGCATTGTACTCCTGGTGAAGGGCAGCGACATGTTCGTGGACGGAGCCGCCGCCCTGGCCCACCGGCTCGGGATATCCGAGCACCTGATCGGCCTCACCCTGGTGGCCTTTGCCACCTCCCTGCCCGAGCTGGCGGTGTCCTCGGTGGCCTCCTTCAACGGGGAGGCGGGCATCGCCCTGGGCAACGTGGTGGGCTCCAACATTGCCAACATCTGCCTCATCCTGGGGGTCGCCGCCCTGATAATGACCCTGTCCCCGTCCGGGGAAACCCGGCGGGACGGCCTGTTCATGGTGGGGGTGGCAGCCCTGCTGGCCCTGCTGTACGCCTGGGACCGGCGCATCGACATCTACGACAGCCTTATCTTCCTGGGCCTCTACGCCTATTACATATATTACCTATATAGGGCC
>DSCA01000002.1 GCA_011049295.1 Thermoplasmatales archaeon | reverse complement strand
GGAGACGGGTTGTCCGGTGGAGCCGGAGGTGCTCACCAGGTGGGCGTGGGTGGTGTCAAAGTAGGGGTGGACGATGCCCTGGGGGAAGTTTTTGCGGAAGTCGTTCTTGCTGACGGTGGGCAGCTTTTTGATGTCCTTGATTCCCCGGATGTCGGCGGGGTAGATGCCGGCCGCCCGGTACTTGCGCCGGTAGACGGGTACGTCGTAGGCGTAGCGGACCATGCGCCTGAACTGCCGGTCCCGGTACTGCTCCAGCTGGTCGTAGGATATCCGCCACACGCGGTTGACATCGGTCAGATAACCGCGGATTGCCTGAAGGAGAAAGACCGGATTGAGGAGCGGATTCATGTTCCTGTGTGCAATACTGGGTTGGATTTATATTTTTTGGCCTTCTCCAGGAATGAGATGCTCAGCAAATCATAAATAACGACCTATGATTTCTACCCGGTGAGCATGTGGAATACAAAATAACCGGTGACAATCTGCAGGTAGTGACCATAGAGATGACACCCGGAGAAAAAATCTACGGGGAGGCGGGGTCCATGGTGTACATGACGCCCAACATCACCATGGAGGCCAGGGCGCGGGGCGGGCTGCTCAAGGGAATCGGCCGCAAGTTCATGGGCGAAACCTTTTTCCTCACCGAGTTTTTTCCCGCCGGGGGGACCGGGCTGGCCGCCTTTGCCGGCAATGCGCCGGGCACCATCATTCCCCTGGCCATCGACGACGGCCGCCAGTACCTGGTGCAAAAAGACGCCTTTCTGTGCGCCGAGGATGCGGTGGATCTCAGCATGGCCTTCCAGAAGCGACTGGGCTCCATTTTTTTCGGTGGCGAGGGCTTCATCCTGGAACGTCTGTCCGGCAGGGGCACGGCTTTTGTCCACGCCTGCGGCGACTTCATAGAAATGGACCTCGGGCAGGGGGAGCGGATAAAGGTGGATACGGGGAGCGTGGTGGGCTGGGAGGCCAGCGTGGACTACGACATCGAGCGGGTGAAGGGCATTAAAACCATGTTGTTCGGCGGCGAGGGCCTGTTCCTGACCACCCTCACCGGACCCGGTAAGGTCATCATCCAGTCCATGACCCTGCACAACCTGGCCATGGCCCTCTATCCGTTCATGCCTCACGGTCAGCAGAGCTCGGGGCGGTCGGGCATCGTGGGCACCCTGCTGGACGAGACGCTGGGAAAATGACGGGTGTGGTCCTCAGGGCAGGCGTGTTGATGCTGTTCCTCCTGGCAGCGGTATTTGTTGTGGTGTTCCTGAGCCTGCTCATTGTGGCGGCGGTGCTGCTGGTCCTGGCGGGTATCCTGCTGGCCCTCTACTTTGCCGTGGTGAAGAAGCCCCGGGTTGAGCAGGACGGCATGTGGACGCTGCACCGGGTCAGGGGAAAGCGGGACTAGAGAAGCCCCTTCATGTCCAACTCCTGGTAAATCTTGTCGATGGCCTCCGACACCTGCTCCGCCTTGCGGGCTCCCGTACACACCAGCTTCCCCGAGCCGAAGAGCAGCACCACCACGTGGGGGTCCTCCAGGCGGTAGACCAGGCCCGGGAACTGCTCGGGCTCGTATTCCACCTTCTCCAGGCCGATGGCCAGAGCGATGGCATTCAGGTTGAGCTGGGCGTGCAGGTTGGCGGAGGCCACGATGTTCTGGACGGTGATGTCCGGGCTGTCGTAAACCTTGGCGCCCGCCTTTTCCACCTTTTTGCACACCTTGCTGATGGCCTTCTTTACATCGTCAATGGTCTTGGCCCCGGTGCATACCACCTTGCCGCTGCGGAACAGCAGGGCGGCCGTCTTGGGCTCGTCCAGGCGGAGCACCAGGCCCGGGAACTGCTCAGGCTCGTATTCCCCTTCCGGGAGCTTTTTGGACAGTTGAGACAAATCCAGTTCGTCGGCGATGGTGGTGGATGCCACCACGTTTTCAATCTTCATATCAGCCATGTTTACCTCCTCACATGAATTTAAATAGTATATAAACCTCCCTTTATAAACGTTTGGAAAGCGTGTTTGACTGGCCCTCGCCCTGCGGCTACTGATGGCGTGCTGACATTATTTTGGCCAGTCTTTCCGCCGTTTTTCCCAGCCCGGAGTACTTGTCCGTGGAGAGAAACCGGGCCACCGCCTGACCCAGCATAAACAGTGCCTTCTCATGGTCCTGCATCGAGCGGTGGACGTGATGGGGGAACACGCCAAACTGGTAGTAGCCCCGCAGGGCGTCTTCTTCTACCTTCCAACGGCGGGATATCTCCTGTACCACCTGATAGAACAAGGTGTGAAGCTGTATAATGCCTTCTTTATGCATCTCATCCCTCAACCCTACAACGTCCCGACGGTAATAAACCTTACTGCCCCCACCCCACCGCCCGGCTACCCCTTCTTGTCCAGGTCCAGAGAAAAATCGGCACTATTCACCGAGTGGGTAAGCCAGCCCAAGCTGATGATGTCGGCAAAGGTGTAGTTGGTGATGTTATCGGGGGTGATGCCCCCGGACACCTCTATTTTTACCTCAGGGTAGACGGAGCGGGCCTCGCTGGCCGCCAGTTTTCCCTTGGCCGGATTCATGTTGTCCAGCATGATGATGTCCGCCTTCTCCTCGGCGGCAATCACCGCATCCTCCATGCATTCCACCTCCGCCTCCACCGGCAGGTCTCCAATCTGCTGGGCCTTCCGGATGGCCTCCCGGATGGACATGAACCTCAGGTGGTTGTCCTTAATGATGATGCCGTCATACAGCCCCCAGCGGTGGGTCATGCCGCCCCCCAACTCCACCGCCTTTTTTTCATAGCGACGGAATCCGGGAGTGGTCTTGCGGGTGGCCGCCACCCGCACCTTGGGGTTTTTCCGATGCACCGTCTCCACCAGCCGATGGGTGAGGGTGGCAATGCCGCTCATCCGGGCCACTATGTTCAGGGCCAGGCGCTCCCCGGCCAGAATGTCTCTGGCGCTGCCCGTCACGCGCAGCACTTTCTGGTAAGCATCCACCTGTTCGCCGTCCTTAGCCATCTGTTCCACCTGCAGGCCCAGGTGGGTGAAGACGGCGGCCGCCTCCGCCAGCCCGGCCACCATGCAGTCCTGCTTGGCGATGATGTAGCCCTCTCCCGCCTGGTCGGTGAGCAGGGCGTCGGACGTGATGTCCCCCTGCTCGCCCAGGTCCTCCGCCAGAAAACGCCGGATGTCTTCCTGCAATTCGTCTTCCATGGGAACGTATTAATAGAAATCCTCTATTTATTCCTATGGATTCATACGTACTGGGAATCATCGGATGCGGAGCCATCGGCAGCGACGTGGCCCGAGCCGCCGATGCCATGGAGGACATCAGCACCATATACCTCTATGACATCAAACCGGAGAAAGCCGAGGAGCTGAGCTGGCACCTCACCAAGAGCAAAGTGGCCGACTTTGACACCTGGCTGCCCCACGTGGACATCGTGTTCGAGGCTGCATCCCACGAGGCAGTCAAGCAGTATGCGGAGAAGGTCATCCGGGCGGGCAAGGACCTGATAATCATGAGCATCGGCGGGCTGCTGGACGAAGAGTTGCGCCAGCGCCTGGAGGACAGGGCCCGAGAGACCCGCAGCAAAATTTACCTGCCCAGCGGCGCCGTGTGCGGTATCGACGGACTGAAGGCAGCACGGACCGCCGAGGTGGACGAAGTGACCCTGGTGACCACCAAGTCGCCGGCTTCCCTGGACAAAAAGCTGGACAGGAGGACCATAATCTTCGAGGGGAGCGCCGGCGAGGCGGTCAAGGCCCTCCCCAAGAACGTGAACGTGGCGGCCTGCCTGGCCCTGGCGGGCATCGGGTTTGAGCGCACCCGGGTCAAGGTGGTGGCCGACCCGGTGGTCAAACACAACAGCCACAAGGTTCTGGCCCATGGCAAGTTCGGGAGGCTGCGGGCGGAGGTGGAAAATCTTCCCAATCCCCACAACCCCAGCTCCAGCTATCTGGCCTCCCTGTCCGCCGTTGCCACCCTCCGCCGGGCTATGGAGCCCATACAGATAGGTGCGTAACATGAAGGTATGGAAACTGGTGGGGGTGCTCATCGCTCTGGTCGTCCTGGCGGGGGGATCCCTCAATGCCTATGTGACATCCCAGCGGCTCAACGAGAGCACCTGTCTGGGCTGCCTGGCTCTCAACCCCCGTGGGGCCCCCTTCACCGATTTCTGGTCCGCCTATCCGGACAGCTACGGCAGCAGGGAAGGCAAGGAGGTGCAGCATCCCTCCTGGGTTACTGGTGAGGTGAACAACGGGAGCGTGGTCATGCTCTTCTTCTGGTACCATGGATGCCAGCCCTGCAAGCAGCAGTGGGACGACATGAAAAAACGGGGCCTGGTGGAGGGAAGCGAGGAGGACGGCCGCATGACCCCACCCTATGCGCAGAACGTGACTCTGATCACCATCGACGTGGTCAACAGCGACCGCACCGATGCCCGCACGGTGTATGCCCAGCCGGGCAGGGAGGAGTTCACTCCCATCACCGTGGTGGTCACCGGCGACCAGGGCAACCTGTACTGGTATGCCTTTCAGGGACCGGCGGACGGAGTGGGAGGGCGGCCGTCGGTACAGGAGTTGATAGACATAATCGAGATGGCCATCCAGGTGAGGGAGGGCTGACATGGCGGTGTGCGGATTCAACTGTGGCGCCTGCCCCTTCGCCTACCTGTGTGTTCCCCTGGCCGTAGGAGCGGTTTTTGCCTGGAAACGCTATGCTCGCTCCCCGCTGCAGAAAAAGCGGTTTGTATCCCAACTGTCCTTCCTGTTCATAACCAATGCCGCCTTCCTGGTGGGAAGCACCGGCCTCATCTACACCTATTTTTACTGCTGGGAATCGCCGGTGGCGGCCATGGCCTGCCCCATCGGGATTCTGGAGCATGCATCCATTGAACTCAACTGGATGCTGGCCGTCTACCTGCTGGGAACCATCGCCCTGGTGTGCATGGTGTTCGGGCGGGCGGCCTGCGGCTGGGCCTGCCCCATCGGCTTCCTGCAGGACATGCTGGGGATGCGCAGAAAAATAAAAAGCGAAAAAGCCCAGCGGGCAGACCAGCGGATGCGCCCTCTCAAATATGCCATCCTGCTGCTCATACCCCCCGTGTGCTACGTGACCGCCGACATGGCCTACACCAACCTCTGCCCGGTGGGGGGATTGACCGCCACCCTTCCCGCTCTGGCCCTGGACCCGGGCGGCTACACGCTGGGCGTCTATTTCGTTCCCAAGATGCTGTTTCTGGGCGGCTTTTTCGTGCTCATCGTGATGCTCACCCGGGGATGGTGCCGGCACCTGTGTCCGGTGGGGGCCATGATGGCGCCCTTCGGCAAGGTCAGCCTGCTGCAGCTGACGGTGGACATGGATAAGTGTACCCACTGCGGGGCCTGCAAAAACGTATGCCCCATGGACATCAACCTGCCGGAGGACCATGCCAGCACGGAGTGCATCCGCTGTGGTCAGTGCGTGTCCTACTGCCCGGCGGGAGCCCTGCACCTCGGATTCACATGAACATTCGCCCCTTCCGCCACCGTGATTTGGACGAGGTTATGCGTCTCGTGGACCGGACCCTGGAGGACCGGTATACCCCGGACTTTTTCTTGGGGATGTGGGAGGTGGCCCCACAGGGATTCCTGGTGGCCGAGGAAAGGGGGAGGGTGGCAGGCTTCGTTCTGGCGGTTTTGGCAGATGTGGGCACCCTGCGCATCCTCATGATGTGTGTGGCTCCGGATCACCGTCGCCGGGGCATCGCGTCCGCCCTGCTGGAGGATGTCACGGCGGCCCACCGGCCACGGGTGGTTTTTCTGGAGGTCAAAAAGGGCAATATCGCCGCCCTGCGTCTCTACCAGCGGCACGGATTCGTGGTCACCGAGAGTCTTCCCGATTTTTACCCCGACGGCAGCCCCGGCTACCGCATGGAAAAACGCCTCCAGTGACCAATGGGATCCTGGTTGGAAACCGGGTTCAGCTCACCGCTTCCTGCCTGCCAGAAACACGGCCAGGGCCAGGGAGAGAGCTGCCAGCGGGAGGGTGAAACCCGGAACCTCCTGTTCATCGACGGGGCGAGAGGGCGGACCCCGCTCGGTGACGAAGGAAAACGTGTAGTCCTCGGCCATGCTCACTCCGTGCACGTTGGCCGCCGAGCGATTGACTGTTATGGAGTAAAGGGTGTCGTGGTGCAGGG
>DSCA01000022.1 GCA_011049295.1 Thermoplasmatales archaeon | reverse complement strand
GCACCGATCAGCCCCGGATACAGCCCGCCGCCGGACGTGGGCTTCACCTGTCCCGCCGCATCTCCTACCAGAGCCAGTCCCCGCTGAGCCAGGGGGGTGCGCAGACCCAGCGGGATGAGGCCCGCCGTCACCCGCCCCGGGGTCACCTCCAGACGCCTTACAAGTTTGTTGAAATAATGGCGCACGCTATGGCCCGCCGCCACCCCCAACCCGATGCGGGCCATCCTGTCCTCCGGTACCACCCAGGCAAAAAATCCCGGGGCCACGTGGTTTCCCATGAATACCTCCACGGTGTTTTGGTCTGTGTTGAACCGCGCTGCAGTCTGCAGGGCATAAACAATCTTTTTGGGCTCTCCCGCACCGCACATGCGGGCCGCCAGGCTGTGGGCCCCATCCGCCCCCACCAGGAAATCGGCATGCAGGGTTTCCCTGCCTTTCACCGTACTCTTTTTACCATCCAGGTGAATGGCAGTGGCCCGCCAGGAGCACCGATAGACGGCGCCGGCTGCCTCCGCCATCTCTGCCAACTGGGCATCGAAGGCCGCCCGGTCAATGACCAGGGCATGGGTCTTGTTGCCGCCGATGTGGACCACCGTTCCGTCCGGCGCATGCACCCTGGCTCCGGAAATTGTATTGACCACTGCCTCCTCTCCCACTCCGGCCAGTTGCAGCACCCGTGGGGTGACCAGTCCGGCGCATCTTACCGGCGTTCCGATGGCCGCATCCTCCTCCACCACCAGGGTGCGGAATCCCCGACGGGCCAGGTGACGGGCGGTGAGGCTCCCCACCGGTCCTCCCCCCACCACGATGACGTCCCATCGCATCAAGTTTAAGTATACACCCGCCATTTATATATCCAGTTGACGTACCATGTTTGCCCTGACGTTCCTCCTGGCTCTGAGCGGCATGAAAAAGAGGCGTTCCTTCGCCCTGCTCTCCCGATTCGTGATTGACAAGGATGGCAACCGGATAGGGGAGAGCATATCCGTGCACAAGGACCTGCTGATCATCAAGCGGGGCAGCGACTACTACGCTGTTCCCCTGGCCCACGTGGAGGAAGTGGACGACGAGCTGCGGGTGCGGGGGGTGGTGCAGTGGGAGCGGGCCCGGGATATGGCCCAGGAGTGGAAACGTGTATAAGATGGCTATCGTCACCAACGACATCGACCTGTCGCCGGGCAAACTGGCCGCCCAGGTGGCCCATGCCGCCGTGGACTGCGCCCTCACGCTCAGCAAAAAAAGCCCCTCCCTGCTGCAGAAGTGGCTGGACGAGGGACAAAAAAAGGTGGTCCTCAGGGCCAGCGAGGCAGACATTCTGCGTCTGAAGGCCAAGGCAGGCTCCATGAAGCTGTGCACCGCTCTCATCCGGGACGCCGGCCGCACCGAGCTGCCTCCGGGCACCCTCACCGCCCTGGCCATCGGGCCCGCCGAGGACAGCAAAATCGACAAGATAACAGGTCAGCTTCCCCTGAAATGAAGCCCGAAATCCGCATCCTGGGAATCGACGACCTGCCCTTTTCCTTTGCCCACGAAACCGTGGACATCATCGGGGCGGTGATGCGGGGCAACCATTACTTGGAGGGGGTGTTGCGCACCACCATCACCGTGGATGGAACAGATGCCAGCCGGGCCATAGCCGACATGGTGCGGCGGTCCAGGCACCGCTGCCAGCTGCGGGCCATCATGATTGACGGGGGCGCCCTGGGGGGCTTCAATGTGGTGGACGGCGAATACATTTTTCAGGTCACCGGAGTGCCGGTGATGACGGTCACCGCCAATCAGCCGGACCCCCGGGCCCTGGTCAGTGCTCTCCAGCAGCACTTTGACGACTGGGAGACCCGCTGGGAGGTTCTGCAAAAAGGAGAGATGCACGCCGTGGCCCTGGAGTACCCCCTGTACGTCAAGCCCTTCGGGGTGTCCATCGAGGAGGCCACAGAAATCCTCGAGATAAGCATCGTTCGGGGAGCCATCCCCGAGCCCATCCGGGTGGCCCACCTGATTGCCACGGGCATCAAAACCGGCGAGTCATACGGCAAACAGTAGAATCCGCCCTATTTTTCCTTGATGGCCTGGATGATAGTTTTCACCGAGCGGATGTTTTCCTCCACCGCGGTGCCGGTGACGATGATGTCGGCTCCCGCTTCTACTTTTTCCCGGGCGGTGTCCGCGCTGCGAATACCTCCTCCCACAATCAGGGGGATGCTGATGCTGTCCCTGACCTGGGATATCATCTGGCTGCTGATGGGCTGCTGGGGATTGGACCCGGCGTCCATGTACAGCACGTGCATGCCGGTGAACTGGGTGTACAGGGCGTATTTGACCGCCTTTTCCACGTCGTCGTAGGTGATTTTGTCCAGCTGGGTTTTCTTTTCCACCGTGGTGGGACGGGGGGAGGTGCTAATCACCATGTAGCCGGTGGGTATGGGGGTGATGCCCAGTTTCTTGACGATGGGTGCCCCCTCCAGTTGCTCGGTGAACTTGTGCATGGGGTTGGTGGAGTTGAGCAGGCTCATGAAAAAAAGGTAGTCGGCGTTGTCCACCAGGAAGGCTCCGGAGTTGGGAAACAGAATCACCGGCAGGTCGGTGGCATTCTTGATGGCCGCCACCGTCTCGTATACCTGTTGCCGGGATTCCACGGTGGTGCCCCCCACCATGATGGCGTCGGTGCCGTAGTCAGCACATAACGCTGCTTTTTTTCCTGCCTCCTGCGGTGGCTGGGAGTCAGGGTCAATCAGCGAAAAATGGAGTCTACCGTTTTCACTCAGCCAGGTACCTATCACGCTCATGGTCCCCTCTCTCGTTGAGCAAGAAGCCGCCGGCGTTTTTTAAACGTTTCTGTTTACATCCACCGGTCCAGTCCATATTGCTCCTTGAGGTCCAGGTCGGGGAGGCCGAAGGCCCCCCGGACGAAGTTCTTTATCATGTCCGTATACCAGTCGAGGTCCATCTGGTGGCGGCTCTGCAGCAGCTCCACGGGATACATGTAGTGGATGGGCTTCACCCCGCTCTTGGTGGGATTGGGGATGCCGGGCAGGGGCTGCTTGGTGATTACGAATCTGAATTTGCGGCGGGCATTGATGCGTCCCACCAGTTTTTCTAGGGCCCTGGCCCGCTGGCAGTACACCGAGTCCGAGCCATTGGGATTGGGCTTGTACCGCCCCGGCGGGGCCACCGACTGCACCAGGGTGAAGGCATCCAGGTCGAAGCTCTCGATGTCCAGGCTGGCTACCTTCTCCGCCGTTATCTTTTTGATGGAGGTCTTGATGTTGCGGCGGGCCTCCTCCTCACTCTGCCAGGAGGCGTTTTCCCGCAGGACGTCCACCATGATGTCCCTGAGCACCATGCGGGCGATATCCGGCTTGTCGCTGCCCTTGAAGTTGTTTCCCTTTGTGGTCATCTCCACCCGGTCGTCCTCCACGTCGAAGATGAGATAATTTTTGTGTTTCACGAAGATCATGGCCTCGTGCTCCTCCGGCTCCAGTTCGAACTCCGGATAGTTGAGCTCCTCCCGCCACTTCCGGTTGCAGTACTGGATGGTCTTCAGGGCCTCCTCGGGCTGGATAATCCATCTCTGGGCCGGTGGGTCGATGCCCAGGACCCGGGCCAGCCGGGGGGAGGCGGAGCGGGAGGTGGCCACATAGATGCCGTCCGTGTCCCCGTACACCACCCGCGCCCCCCGGTCGTTGAGGATGTGCAGGGTGTCGGAGAGAATCTGCTGGCCCTTGGTGGTGATCAGGGCCGCCCCCCACAGGTTGAACTGGCGGCAGGAAACCCGGGGAGCGGACAGAATGCCGTGGGTGCCGGCGTTGCGGGCCCCCTTCAGCGACTGATACATCATGGCCAGGCGGTGCTGCTCCTCTCCGGAGGCCCGCTTCATTTCGCTCTTGGTCTTGTTGATGACGTTGAGAATGCCGGTCATGGCCAGGTTGACCAGACCCGGCAGGGGAGCTATCTTGACTCCAATCATCAGGCCCTTGTCCACGAAATCATCGGTGGCCTCCCGGGTCTGCAGGTCCAGCTGCAGGAAGCGGTCCGGCACCTTTTTCAGCCACACCCAGTCGTCCGGCTCCTCGCCTTTTCGGGCCAGCCGCACGGTGTCCGCCCCGGCGTTCACCGCCTTCAAAATGGTGGGATACATGGCCCCCACGTCCGCCACCACCACGTGGTACCAGGGGACGAAATGGGAATCTGCATCCCGGTCCGGCTTGATGGTCATCCCCCCGGGGAAATGATAGGCGATGCCCCTGGTGCGCTGGTCGTAGAGGAGGAAGGGATACTCCACCCAGTCCGGCATCTCCTCGCCGTATTTGGCCACCCGCAGCACCTCCTTTTCGGCGTTGCTCCTCGCCGCCTGGGGCTATCTCCTGCTTGGTGGCACCCATGGTGCCCACGGCGGATGCCACGTCCAGGGCCCGGCAGGTGGCCGGCATAATCTTTCTGTGCTTGGCGGCCCGAATCATGGCCATGAAATCCCACATCTTGGTGGCCCCGGAGGGAAGAAGCAGCTCGAAGGGCATGCCGGTGGTGAAGGCCAGGGGCAGGGCCTGCTGCAGGAGGTAGATGGCTATGGCCGCCTGCTCCCTCACGTCCTCCCGATTGTACTGGAAGGTCCGCTCGTCCAGGGCCAGGTCCTCCGGGTCCAGGTCCAGGCGGTCGGGGATGCCCACGCCCAGGAACTCCGCCGTGCTGCTCAGAGAATAGCTGTCCAGGGTGTAAAACTTGCGGGCCGCCTGCAGGGTGTCGAAGCTGGCCGGGTAAAAAATGGCCGTGGTCTGGGGGGTTCCAAAGTGGTAGGACTGGTCCCGTCGGGCGTAGGTATCCAGGAAGACACGCAGGCGCTGAGCCTCCCGGTCGGAGAGGGTGGCCGCATTCTTCAGAATGGACTGGATGCGCTCGTAGATCTGCAGGTTGTCAAAGCCGATGATGTTGTGGCCGGTGATGATGTCCGAATTCTGCAGGACGTCACACATCTTGAGAAGCATCTCGATTTCCTCCTCCACGCTGTGGGCCACCATCTGCTGCACCTCGCCCTCCACCCTCTCAGGAAAGTCAATGAACTGAAAGGAAAAATCCTCGCTGTCCAGGTCCTTCTGCGCCCGGAAGGAAAAATCGAACTGGTAGTAACCAATGATGTCGATGGGCACCTCCCGGACCTGGCCATACTGGGTCATCTCGATGTCGTAGGCGGTGACCGTCATCTTCTGCTCTCCACCCCGGGTGTCAAACACCCAGTCCCCGGCCGCCGCCAGGTCAACCAGCGCCCTCTCATGGTAGGGCACGTCGTGCTCGGCCGTGTACAGGCCCAGGTGGAATACGTCGTCGCTGACCTCGGGCACCAGGTAGGACTTGGCGGTGTACACCCTGAACACCTCCCGGCTCACCCGCTGGTCCCAGAATGACTGGTATCTCTCCACGCCGCCAATCTCCTCTACCCGCTCGTCGTCTCCCAGGGCGTCGGCCACCTTTTTTCGTCCCTCCTCCACGTCCATGCCGGCGGGGGCAAAGGCCAGGAAGTAGGGACGGTGTTTCTCGCGGATGGGCTGCAGAAGGTCCTTCCAGTAGAGGTAGTTCGGAGAAACGTTGACCAGCATACAGGGCTAACGCCGGCCTTGCTTATAGTTGTTTTCCCGCCTCCAGGTCTAGCAGCCGGCGCTTCATCTCCGGGCCGTAGTGGTACCCCCCCAGGCTGCCGTCGCCTCTCACCACCCGGTGGCAGGGAACCATGATGGGTATGGGGTTGGCCCCCACCGCATTCCCCACCGCCCGGCCGGCCCCGGGGACGCCAATCCGCTCCGCCACCCAGCCGTAGGACCGGGTCTGGCCGTAGGGGATGGCCAGCAGCGCCTGCCACACCCGGCCCTGAAAGGGTGTTCCCCGCATGGCCAGGGGCACGGTGAACTGTCGCCGCCGTCCGGCGAAGTAGTCCTCCAGCTGCCGCCGCGCCTCACCGTGCATTTGCCGGGGCAGGCCCTCGCCGTATTCCTCTCGAAACCGCTGCTCGGTGAGACACAGACGGGTGATACCCCGCTCCGTGAAGACCACAAAAATATCGCCCCAGGGAGCGGGGACGACATCATAGCGCTCCATGCACCTAATCACGCAGTGCTTTATAGGCTTATCTTCTGATCTGCTGTGTGGCATGATTAGCTTATTTTCTCACTAACACATATACCTTTTTTCCAATATGTTTTTTAGAAGACAGTACCATTGCTCCGTTTCCTATTCTTTTTACAATTCCCTCAGTAATCTCT
>DSCA01000149.1 GCA_011049295.1 Thermoplasmatales archaeon | reverse complement strand
CTATGCCTGGGACTTCGGCGATGGCCACACCGGCTACGGCCGGCACTGCAACCACTCCTTCAGCGACGACGGCACATACCTGGTGAACCTCACCGTGACCGACGACGACGGGGCGCACAACGCCACCGTCCGGCAGGTCACCGTTAAAAATGCCCACACTCTGAGTACGGCAACCTATCCGCAAGACGGCGGAGAGATAAGCCTCGATCCCCCCGGCGGCGTGTACGCCGAGGACACCGTGGTCGCCGCCACCGCCACCCCGGCCAGCGGCTACGTGTTCAGCCACTGGAGCGGAGACGGCAGCGGAAGCGACGCCTCCCTCACCATCACCATGGACGGTGACAAAAGCATCACGGCCCACTTCAGCGAAATTCTTCCCCCCCATTACACCCTCTCCGCGTCGGTGTGGCCCTCGGGCAGCGGCACCGTAACGCTCGACCCGACGGGGGGAACCTACAACCAGGGAGACACGGTGAGCCTCACCGCCGTTCCGGCCACTGGCTACCGGTTCGACCACTGGAGCGGCGACCTCAGCGGAAGCGGCGCCAGCCAGACCCTGGCAATGGACGAGAACAAGACGGTCACCGCCTATTTCCAGCCCCTCGTCCAGTATACGCTGTCCACGGAGGTCAGCCCCCCGGGAGCGGGAAGGGTCAGCCCCCCGGGCGGAACCTACAACCAGGGAGACACGGTCACCCTCACCGCTCTGGCCAATGCCGGCTATACCTTTGCCTACTGGTCGGGAGACGCCAGCGGAACCAGCCGGAGCATCCAGGTGACCATGGACAGGGACCGGCAGATGGTAGCCCATTTCCAGGAAGCACAACTGCCGCCCCCGCCCCCCCAGTACTCGCTCTCCATCAGCGTGCAGCCCTCGACAGCGGGAGCCATAACCCTGAGCCCGCCGGGCGGCACCTATGACCAGGGAACCACGGTGACGGCGACGGCCAGCGCCGGCCAGGGCTACGTGTTCAGCCACTGGAGCGGAGACACCGGCGGCAACGCCTCCACCGTACAGATATCCATGACCTCGGAGAAAAGCGTGACCGCCCATTTTTCTCCGGTCACCCAAACCAACACGCCGCCCACGGTGTCCATAGCCGGCCCCGAAAACAACGCCACCCTCTCCGGCCTTATCACCATGAACGGCAGCGCCCAGGACAGCGACGGCAGCATCCTCCGAGTGGAGGTGCGCATCGACGGGGGGGCATGGACCACGGCGCAGGGCACCGACTCCTGGCAGTACGCCTGGGATACCGCCTCGCTGGCCAACGGAGAGCACATCCTTGCCGCCCGCAGCTTCGACGGCACCGACTACAGCCCGGTGGCCACCCGAACGGTGTATGTGGATAACCCGGGGAACGAGGGGGGAGCGTCTCTTCCCCTCACCCTCATCATCGCCGTGGTGGCAGTGGCGGGGATAGCAGGAGGAGCCCTGGCTTTCTACCTCAAGAGGCGACCATGAGCCAAAATATCGCAAATTTATTTAATGGGCAGAGGTTGTCTCCATGATGTACGGCAATTCGCGCGGGCAGGTAGGCGTCGTGGTGGCCATCCTCATGGTGTCCCTGGTGGTGGCGGTCATCGTTATCATCCAGGTCTATTACGTGCCCAACTGGATGAAGGAAAAAGAGGCCGAGCACATGGATACCGTGGCCAACCAGTTTTCCAACCTCAAGTTCTCCATAGACCTGCAAACCCTGGCCCAGATAGACGTGCCCATCACCAACTCCATAACCCTGGGAAGCAAGGAACTGCCCTACTTCATATCGGCCCGGGCCTTCGGCTCGTTGAATGTGCTGCCACCCGCGAACAGTAACTTCACTATGTCTCTAACTGCGAGCGGCAAGGAACTTCGAAGTTTTTCTGAATCAGACATTACCTTACTAACCGATGTTGCCGATATTACTGCTTTCGAACTTGTCCTCGACACTCTCGAAAACGGGGATATATACAACGTCTCTATAGATGGAATGAAGAGATTAGAAGTACAAGTAATCGGTGACGGACCTTATAGAATAGACCTAGAAACCATCAATGACAGCACTATCTTTGATCAGCCTATTGCCACCGAGCTTCCTATGGGTACTCAGGGCTATCGAATAAATTTGCTCAATCCAGATTACAAGTTTGTCAACCAAGTTTTGCCATATATTGATACACCCTTCGACATTTCTGTTACTAGTTCAACATCTAATGGAGAATTTGATATTTCAGGACACCAATATCAAAATGCTACCATCAGTTTTTCCACCCCTAACGGTTTGGGCACCATTCAGTATCAGTCCGAGAATGCCTACTTCGTAGACCAGACCTACACCTACCAGGGCGGGGCGGTTATCATCAGCCAGTCGGATGGAAACGCCATAACCTCGCCCCCCTTTTTTTCAGCCAGCAACGCCACCACCCAGCACGTCTTCAACATGTCCCTGGTGGATGTCCGGGGGCTGCCCGGTAAAAGGAGTGCCGGCGGATACGGCACCTATGCCATCCGCACCAACTACTCCAGCACCGAATATCTGGAATTCAAGGCCAGCAGCGTCACTCTGACCATCACCACCGACTATCCGGAGGCCTGGGAGCGGTACCTCAACACCACCCTCACCGCCTCTGGAATGCAGCAAGATGTGGACTACAACTTAACCATAGAAAACCATCAACTGGTGGTGCTCCTCCACGGTCCCTCAGTGGATAGCGCCGACATCACGTTTTCACTGCAAAAAATCACCGTTTACGCTCAGGTGGGCCCCGGGTGGGTCAGTTAGCGTCTTCGGCCGTCGGCTGCCGCGCCGAGGAATTGCCCTTTCGCCGGGGTACCTTGTTGGCGGCCCGCTCTGACTCCAGGTCCACCTTGCTCACCGCCGAGGGCTCCAGCGACTCCAGTTTTTTGAGCAGGCGCTTTTTACCGGGCCCCACCAGGGCGTTTTCCAGAACGTCCTTGAGGGTCTCCACGGGGATAATCTCTATCTTGTCCCGGTACTCGTCCTCGATGAGCACGTCCTGCAGGTTGGCCTTGGGAATCAGCACCTTGGAAAAGCCCACCTTGGCCGCCGCCTCTATCTTGGCGGTTACCCCGCCCACCGGCAGCACGGCTCCGTGCACGCTCAGGGAGCCGGTCATGACCACTTCCTGGGACAGGGGCACGTTTTCCATGGCAGAAATGACAGCGGTGGCCACGGATATGGATGCGGAATCCCCCTCCACCCCCTCATAGGTGCCGATAAACTGAATGTGGATGTCACGCTGGGAGACGTCCTTGCCCATGTACTTCTTTATGATGGCGGAGACGTTCTGCACCGCCTCACTGGCAATCTCCCCCAGCCGTCCGGTGGCAATGATTTTTCCCTCCGACTTGGAGCCGGCCGGGGTCACCTCGGCCACAATGGGGAGAATGAGACCCGAAAACTCGCTCATGGAGGGGTCGGCGGACATCACGGCCAGGCCGTTGACGGTGCCGATTTCCGCCCCGGAAACCTTGAAGGACTGATAGGCCTTTTTCTTTTGCAGGTAGCGCTCGGCCACCTGCTGTTCTAGGGAGGACGAGAGCTTCTTGGCCCGAACCACGTCCACGGCGGTAACGATATCCTTGTTTTCCCGCACCGCCAGGTCGCCGGCAGCCCGCACCAGCCCCCCCAGTTCCCTGAGACGCAGGGACAGCCTGCCCTTTCTCCCGGCCCGTCTCTGGGCCTCCCGGATGATTTCGGTGACCGCGCTCTTGTCAAAGTGGGGAATTTTTTTATCCTTGGCCACCTCCTGGGCCACAAAGCGAATGAGCTTGCGCCGGTTCTCCTCGTTGTCCTCCATGTCGCTCTTGATGTAGATCTCGTAGCCATAGCCCCGGATGCGGCTCCGCAGCGCCGGATGCATTCCCTCCACGGCGTCCAGGTTGCCCGCGCACACCAGGATGAAGTCGCAGGGCACGTTGTCCGTTTTGACCATGGCCCCGGAGCTACGCTCCGAGCGGCCGGTGATTTGGAACTTTTTTTCCTGAATGGCGGTCAGCAGGTGCTGCTGCGAGGGCAGGCTGAGGGTATTGATTTCGTCTATATACAGCACTCCCTTGTGTGCCTTATGGATGGCTCCCGCCTCCACCCGTAGATGAGCCGGGGTTTCCAGGCCCCCTGCCTGGAAGGGGTCATGGCGAACGTCCCCCAGCAGGGCGCCGGAGTGGGCAGCGGTGGCATCCACGAAGGGTGGGGAATCCCCCCGGTCGTGGGAGACCAGAAGCTTGGGTACCTCCCGTTCCTCCCGCTTCTGCACCAGGCCACCCCGGGCTCCGATGAGGTAAATCATGGCCGCGGCAATGATGCCGAACAGGGCGATGGTGAGGTCGCCCACCATGATGGCTCCCACGAGGGCCCCGCCCACGATGAGGGCAAGTATGGTGGCCATCATCTGGCTCTGCTGCTGCTGGCGCCGGCGGGCCTCCGCCTTCATGGACTCCACGATTTCTTTGCCCTTGCCCGCGGGAACCACACGAATGTGCGGCGTGTTGGAGTCGTCATCGTTGGGATACACCAGCATGTCCTCCAGCTCCTCGGTGGGCAAAAACTCGGTCATGGCCCGGGCTATCATGGACTTGCCGGTGCCCGGGTCACCGATGAGCATCACGTGGCGCTTCTGGTGTGCCGCCTGCCGCACCACGTCCACCGCGTGTTCCTGCCCGATGACCTGGTCCATGAGCAACTCCGGGATGTCTATGCTCTGGCTGGTGTGAATGTCCTGCCGGTCCATCCACTCGTCGAGAGGAACAACTTCTTCCTTTTTCACGCAATCAGACAATCTATGCATTTATATAATGTTTTTGCAGAGGAGGGACGTCACGTCGACGACCGCTCGATGGCATACAGCCCCTTGACCCGCTCCGCGCCGCCAATCCGGTCCACGACCTCCGCCACCCCATCCGGCACCAGGGAGCGCCAGTCTTCTCCGGTGGCCATCCGGCGTCGCACCTCGGTGCCCGCGTACGTCTGGCGCTTGAACACCGGAGTGGACTCCACCCGATAGCCCTCCTTTTCGAAAATGTAGCGGATGAGCTCCTTGTTGGACAGCACCACGTCGAAGGGAGGAGCCAGGTCGGCCACGTGGCTGGCGTAGACCCCATAGCGATGTATGTCGGGAACGGACACGATGCTCACCTGCCGGGCCTCCATGTCCTCCAGGGTCCGCTGAATCATCAGGTGGCGCTCGCCGCCGGTGAAGGGGTTGGCATAGGTGTAGCTCTCCGTGGCCGAACCAATGATGAGCACCAGGCCCTCGTAGGCCTCCAGCGCATGCTCCACCACCCGGGCGTGACCGAGATGGAAGGGCTGGAATCGTCCCAGCAACATGGCACGCATGAGTCCTTATCGTCCTTCAGCATAAAAACGTGTTGGGTTTTGGCATTTCCCGTTTGATTGCAGTTTTCCAAGGAAGCCTTATATCCAGGCGATGGTTAAACCGTGGGGAGAGAGCATCGGTTACGTGGAGACAGCAACATGGATGCGGCAACAGTGGGATGGCTTACCCTGGCCACCGTGCTGAGCATGGGGGTTATTCATGAAGTCCTGCACATCTTCAGTGCACACCAACTGGGCTATCTCACCCGGGTTACCCCCCGGTTTTACCGCCGGGTTGTTCCCTACGCTCTGGCCGTCGACCTGGAAAAGGACGGCAAACAGCTGACCGGAACCTGGAAATCCTGGGATGCAGCCACCAAAGCCGAGTATACGGACATAGCCATCACCCCTTATCTGTTCATAGTGCCCTTCTGTGTTTTTTTGCTTCTGACCCATCATCCCGTGTTGATGATGTGGTCCACCGGCATTATCGCCTGGCATTTCATAAACTATCCCCTGGAATGGATAATAGTGTAGGGGAAAACCTGTCTAAAGATGTCAGTCCGGACCATACATAAACGTTTTTTAACACCACCTCCATACCAATAGCAGGCCGGCGTAGCTTAGTGGTAGAGCAGCTGACTTGTAACCCCTTTCGCTGACGCGAAAAGCGTTGACGGAAAACGCAGGACATCAGCAGGTCGAGGGTTCAAATCCCTTCGCCGGCTCTATTTGAAGGCTTCAGAGCCGATTTATCCGGGAAGTTGCAACTATGAGAGGGTGAGTTTCCAGTTTAGGTCAAACCGTGCCCCGCAGCCGGGGCATATCAGTACGATTCTGTAATCTTTGTAGTCATAGCCTTTTTCGTTTCTCAGAAAAGAAACGTGAAATCCGGCCTGATAGCCGCATTTCGGGCAAACACGAAATTCGTCTCTGG
>DSCA01000163.1 GCA_011049295.1 Thermoplasmatales archaeon | reverse complement strand
TCCTTATGGATATCCAATCCTATATACTTCATCTGGTTCCTCCTGGTATATCTCAGCTATGGCCTGAGATATACTCTTCTATGACGTAGGAGGAATTTTAATCATACCGTCAACACAGCATCTATAGCCCTTCCAAGTATATATAAACTCCAGGGAGAAAAATGCGGGCAAAATCAGGGGGTCATGCGCTTCAGCCGCACGTACTCAACCTCCTCCCCGGTCACGGCAAAAATCATCTGCTTGCGCACCGAATTGGCCAGGCGCACCGCCCGGCTGATTTCCGTCCAGGTGGAGGTGTAGTGGTCGGGAACCACGTGCACCAGGTAGGGGGCGTGTCCCTCCCCCAGCTCCTCCCGGTACACCCGGAAGTGGGAGCCGAACTTGAAGCCCGTCTTGGGCACCAGGCCCCGGCCCCGCAGGTCCTGGTAGGCCCGGAGGCGGCGGGCGATGTCCGGCTGGATGGTCTGGGCGTAGGCCAAAAATTCCTCCAGGGTGAGCAACTGGCCGTTGCGCAGCACCCGGGCCCCCTTTTCCAGGAGATAGGCGGTCTCCATCAGGGACAGCTGCATGACGCCGCCCCCGAAGTCCCGCCCCACATAGTGGTCCTGAAGGCGCCTGGCCAGCCCGGTGTCCCACACCATGCTCCGGTCCCCCAGAAGGGTTATCTCTCCGTGGTAGGCATGGGGCTCCTCCTGCGAGCCGCGCATGCGGAAAAATTTGGCGTAGTAGTAGGTGAGGTCCCCCTCCTCGTCGGCCACCCCCAGCATCAGCTTCCGGCTCTGCATGTCCCGGATGTGCTGGAGGACGGCGGCCATGGAAAAGGGGGCCCGCTCGGACAGGGCCTGCACCAGATAGATGGGCTGGTGGGAATGGGGGGCGCCTCCCCGGGGATACAGGTTGAGACCCTCGGGGTCAATCTTGGCCACGTAGCCCCGCTGCCGGAGGTCCCTGAACACCAGGTAGGTGATTTCGAAGTTGGCATCCACGGTCAGCCCGTAATTCATGAGGTCGTGGAGGGATACCGGCTGCCCCTGGTGCTCCACCACCAGCCTCTCCACCTCCACCAGAAAGGCGGCCTCGATGAGGTGCAGGCGGAGCTTTCCCCCCTGCATGGTGCCGAAGTAGCCCTTGTTGTAGATTTTGCTGGCCTCTGATTGCTCCCCGACCACCACGGCGTCTCCCACGATGCTTCCGGCCATTATAACGCCCGTATGTAGTCCACAATCGATTCAAAAATGGCCCGGCCGTCCCCCCGCCCCCAGTCCGGCTGCTGCCAGGGATGGAAGGCCCGCTCCGGATGGGGCATCATCCCCATCACGTTGCCCGCCGGATTGCAGATGCCGGCAATGCCCTGGAGGGAGCCGTTGGGGTTCCAGGGATACCCGTCGGGCTCCCCCGCGTCGTTCACGTACCGGAACAAAATCTGGTGGTTGGCCGCCAGGTCCTCCAGATAGCGCCGCTCCTCTCCCCGGGGAAGCAGCAGCTTGCCCTCCATGTGAGCCGAGGGAATGAGCACCGTCTGCCCGGGAGGGATGCGGGAGGTCAGCGGGGACCGGCCGTCGTGGCGCAGCAGGGTGGGGCGGCACTCGAACCGGTCGGAGTCGTTCACCGACAGCGCCGCCTCCGGCACCTCGCTGATGCCGTCCAGCCCGGGCAGCAGGCCCAGCTCGATGAGCACCTGGAAGCCGTTGCATATGCCTACCACTGGATAGCCGGCCTCCACAAAGTCCCTCAGCTCATCCATGAGAAGGGCCTTCATGCGGGCGGCAAAAATGGCTCCGGCGCGGACGTAGTCTCCGGCGGAAAAACCGCCGGGGATGAACAGGCCGTGATACTGGCTCAGGGATACATCGCCGTGGCGCAGCTGGTTGAGATGCAGGTAGCGGGGCTGCACGCCCAGGGAGGCAAAGGCCGCATGGGACTCGGCCTCGCAGTTGGTCCCCTCGATGCGGAGGATGGCGATGGCAATGTCTTCCCGCTTCACGCTGGTAATAGGAGCAGTGCTATAAGAAATTAGTCCCCGCTAGTCCCGCAGGGCGCGGTGCCGGGCGAACACCTCTTCGAATATCCTGGCCTGCCGCTGCACCACCGCCTCTGCCTCGTTCATGCTCAGGGGGGCGGCCTCCACGGCGTAGCTGACGAAGCGGCCCAGCCACAGGGCCTTCAGCGCCTCCAGGACGGCTTCCTTGCGCTCCTGTTCAGGGCAATCCAGGTAGGCAAAGGTCAGGTGGGCCACGCATTCCGCCCATACCCGGGAGGTGAAGGGCTCCTCGTGTGCCGCCACGGCCTCCAGCTGCCGCATCATCTCCGGCGGAAGCAGACCGGCCATGACCGGACGACGGGCGGCAAACTCCTGCTGAAAGGAGAAGCGCAGCCGGTCCAGGTCCACCTTCACCGGCACCGGGTTCTGGGCAAAGCATTCCTTGTGGGCGATGACCCGGTGGGGTGGGGGGTGGTTGCGCCAGTGGGACTGGTAGTGGGAGGCCATCTCCAGCATCTGTCCGGTGACCTGGCGAAACATGGGCACCAGCAGCTCCTCCGGCTCCAGGTAGCGGGTGGTGGACTCGTGTATCTTGAGGGAATAGATGCCCTCCTTGACGTTCATGCCCTCGGCGGCGGCGGTGGTCACGATGAATATGTCAATCCCGAAATCGGCCGGAAACAGGGGGTGGGAGCGCATCCGCTCGTACAGCTCGCGGGACAGACCGAACTCCCCGGCAATGGGCTGGCGCACGTCCAGACCGTACAGGGCCCGGGTGAAGGGATAGGCCAGGGCATTGGTGATCACGCCGTCGAGCTTGTGGCGGATGTAGTAGGGAACCACCAGGTCGGCCCGGCCGCAGAGCACCGGATAGGAAAACTCCTGCAGCCATTCCGGCCTGATGCTCAGCAGGTCACCGTCCAGCAGCACCAGCGACTTGGCCTGCAGTTCGTGGGCAATCTCCACCACGGTGCGCACCCCGCCCCCCTTGCCCCCCCGGACCAGGTCGGAGGTGACTATTTTGGAGATGCCGTTGTGGGGCTGAAACAGGTGGGCCAGGTCCACGGTGCGGTCGGTGGAAAAGCCGTCGATGACCGCAATCACCGTCTTGTAGGCGGGAAAATACTGGTGGAGCCCCTGGCTCACCGCGTTGAGCACGTGCTCAACGCGGTGAGCCAGGGGCTCCACCAGTATTTTCCCGCCTACAAGACGGTGATTGCGGTCATCGACGGCTTTTCCACCGACCGCACCGTGGACCTGGCCCACCTGTTTCAGCCCCACAACGGCATCTCCAAAATAGTCACCTCCGACCTGGTCCGGGGGGGCAAGGGGGGCGGGGTGCGCACCGTGGTGGAGATTGCCCACGAACTGCAGGCCAAGTCGCTGGTGCTGCTGGACGGTGACCTGCTGAGCATCAGGCCGGAATGGCTGCAGGAGTTTTCCTATCCGGTGCTCTGCGGCCGGGCCGACCTGGTGGTTCCCTACTACATCCGCCACAAGCTCGACGGCGTGATCACCAATGCCCTGGCCTATCCCTTCACCCGGGCCCTGTACGGTCTGGACGTGCGCCAGCCCATTGCCGGGGAGTTCGGTCTGTCCCGCGAGCTGTACGAGCGGATGCGCTCCCACCCCCTGTTTCCGGCCGATTTCGGGATTGACATATTCATCGTGACCACCGCCGCCGCCGAGGGCATGAACGTCAAGGAGGGCATCTATTCCCTCAAGATACACGAGTCCACCACCCGCTACCTGGAGCCGGAGGAGCTGCTGGTGCCCATGTTTCGCCAGGTCACCGGACAGATGCTGGAGATGGCCTCCCACTACCAGTCCCACTGGCGCAACCACCCCCCACCCCACCGGGTCATCGCCCACAAGGAATGCTTTGCCCAGAACCCGGTGCCGGTGAAGGTGGACCTGGACCGGCTGCGCTTCTCCTTTCAGCAGGAGTTTGCCGCCCGTCGTCCGGTCATGGCCGGTCTGCTTCCGCCGGAGATGATGCGGCAGCTGGAGGCCGTGGCGGCACACGAGGAGCCCTTCACCTCCCGGGTATGGGCGGAATGCGTGGCCCACCTGACCTTTGCCTACCTGGATTGCCCTGAACAGGAGCGCAAGGAAGCCGTCCTGGAGGCGCTGAAGGCCCTGTGGCTGGGCCGCTTCGTCAGCTACGCCGTGGAGGCCGCCCCCCTGAGCATGAACGAGGCAGAGGCGGTGGTGCAGCGGCAGGCCAGGATATTCGAAGAGGTGTTCGCCCGGCACCGCGCCCTGCGGGACTAGCGGGGACTAATTTCTTATAGCACTGCTCCTATTACCAGCGTGAAGCGGGAAGACATTGCCATCGCCATCCTCCGCATCGAGGGGACCAACTGCGAGGCCGAGTCCCATGCGGCCTTTGCCTCCCTGGGCGTGCAGCCCCGCTACCTGCATCTCAACCAGCTGCGCCACGGCGATGTATCCCTGAGCCAGTATCACGGCCTGTTCATCCCCGGCGGTTTTTCCGCCGGAGACTACGTCCGCGCCGGAGCCATTTTTGCCGCCCGCATGAAGGCCCTTCTCATGGATGAGCTGAGGGACTTTGTGGAGGCCGGCTATCCAGTGGTAGGCATATGCAACGGCTTCCAGGTGCTCATCGAGCTGGGCCTGCTGCCCGGGCTGGACGGCATCAGCGAGGTGCCGGAGGCGGCGCTGTCGGTGAACGACTCCGACCGGTTCGAGTGCCGCCCCACCCTGCTGCGCCACGACGGCCGGTCCCCGCTGACCTCCCGCATCCCTCCCGGGCAGACGGTGCTCATTCCCTCGGCTCACATGGAGGGCAAGCTGCTGCTTCCCCGGGGAGAGGAGCGGCGCTATCTGGAGGACCTGGCGGCCAACCACCAGATTTTGTTCCGGTACGTGAACGACGCGGGGGAGCCCGACGGGTATCCCTGGAACCCCAACGGCTCCCTCCAGGGCATTGCCGGCATCTGCAATCCGGCGGGCAACGTGATGGGGATGATGCCCCATCCGGAGCGGGCCTTCCATCCCTGGCAGCAGCCGGACTGGGGGCGGGGGGACGGCCGGGCCATTTTTGAATCGATTGTGGACTACATACGGGCGTTATAATGGCCGGAAGCATCGTGGGAGACGCCGTGGTGGTCGGGGAGCAATCAGAGGCCAGCAAAATCTACAACAAGGGCTACTTCGGCACCATGCAGGGGGGAAAGCTCCGCCTGCACCTCATCGAGGCCGCCTTTCTGGTGGAGGTGGAGAGGCTGGTGGTGGAGCACCAGGGGCAGCCGGTATCCCTCCACGACCTCATGAATTACGGGCTGACCGTGGATGCCAACTTCGAAATCACCTACCTGGTGTTCAGGGACCTCCGGCAGCGGGGCTACGTGGCCAAGATTGACCCCGAGGGTCTCAACCTGTATCCCCGGGGAGGCGCCCCCCATTCCCACCAGCCCATCTATCTGGTGCAGGCCCTGTCCGAGCGGGCCCCCTTTTCCATGGCCGCCGTCCTCCAGCACATCCGGGACATGCAGAGCCGGAAGCTGATGCTGGGGGTGGCCGACGAGGAGGGGGACCTCACCTACTACTACGCCAAATTTTTCCGCATGCGCGGCTCGCAGGAGGAGCCCCATGCCTACCACGGAGAGATAACCCTTCTGGGGGACCGGAGCATGGTGTGGGACACCGGGCTGGCCAGGCGCCTTCAGGACCACTATGTGGGGCGGGACTTCGGGGGCGGCGTCATGCAGCTGTCCCTGATGGAGACCGCCTATCTCCTGGAAAAGGGGGCCCGGGTGCTGCGCAACGGCCAGTTGCTCACCCTGGAGGAATTTTTGGCCTACGCCCAGACCATCCAGCCGGACATCGCCCGCCGCCTCCGGGCCTACCAGGACCTGCGGGGCCGGGGCCTGGTGCCCAAGACGGGCTTCAAGTTCGGCTCCCACTTCCGGGTGTACCGGGAGGAGCTGGGGGAGGGACACGCCCCCTACCTGGTGCACGTGGTTCCCGACCACTACACCTCCACCTGGACGGAAATCAGCCGGGCGGTGCGCCTGGCCAATTCGGTGCGCAAGCAGATGATTTTTGCCGTGACCGGGGAGGAGGTTGAGTACGTGCGGCTGAAGCGCATGACCCCCTGATTTTGCCCGCATTTTTCTCCCTGGAGTTTATATATACTTGGAAGGGCTATAGATGCTGTGTTGACGGTATGATTAAAATTCCTCCTACGTCATAGAAGAGTATATCTCAGGCCATAGCTGAGATATACCAGGAGGAACCAGATGAAGTATATAGGATTGGATATCCATAAGGA
>DSCA01000030.1 GCA_011049295.1 Thermoplasmatales archaeon | reverse complement strand
GGAGGATCTGATGGTGTGCATGGCCAAGACACCCTACTCTCTGTCTGACGACCCGGCGCTGGTGGGCAGGCCACGGGACTTCAAAATCACCGTAAAGGAGATACGCATATCGGCGGGAGCCGGCTTCGTGGTGCCCATCACCGGCAAAATCACCACCATGCCCGGGCTGCCTGCTCGGCCGGCGGCGGAGGGCATGGACATCGACGACCGGGGGAACATCACCGGCCTTTTTTAGTCCTCGTCTTCCACCCCCGCCCCCTGCTTTTTCATCTCCTGTAGAAGGATGGGGTGAACCCCGGCAGGAGCGGTATCGGTGGTGTTTTTTCAGGCCGGTCGCTGCTATCCCAGAAAGTTGAAAAAGTGGTGCTCGTAGAAGCCGGTGGCACCGGAGAGGGTGTAAGTGTGGCCCTGGACGGTGACCGTGCCCCGGAGGGTTCCCATCAGGTAGGGCATACCCTTGCTGACCACGCTGGCAATGACGTAGTGACGCAGATAGGTGATGGTGAGGTTGACGGTCATGGCCTGGTTGGCGCCCTGCAGCCTGAGCCGGACGGGTTTGTCCACGCCTGCTATCTCCTCCCATTGCAGGTAGCGTATTCTGAGGTCGGGCATGTACAGGGCAACGCTGGTGGTGGCATTGGCGAAATAGATGCCGCCCACGAAGGGCTGGTCGTCCAGGCTGACCATGCCGTAGGTGATGCTTGCTCCCTGCCGGGGGTCGCTGAATTCTCCCCAGTCCCACTCCAGAGGCAGCTTGCGGGCGATACCCCAGTTGTGGTCGTGGTAGCCCCGGCCCTCCAGGTCGTAGGTGTGGCGGCCGCTCAGGTCGTGGTAGGAGAGGGTGCCGGTGGCATTGCCCAGGGGAACGGCCACGTTCCAGGACATCCATTCATTGCCGTATACGGCGGAGGGTGCCTGGGTGACACTCCGGGTGCAGCTCTCCACGCTCAGATTCAGCTCCACTCCGCAGATGGCGTTGGTATAGGTGATGGTGTAGGTGGTGCCGGTGTCGTCCTGCCGGAAGTAGTCGCCGTCGATGACCACGTCGCACTTTTCGTAGTCCAGAGCGTAGTTGATGCCCGGATAGCTCTTGAGGGAGCGGAAGACGGTGCCGTCCTCCTTCATATGTATGAGGACGATGCCCACTGCCGAGGCCAGGGGATTGTTGAGATCCCCGAAGGTGAAAAACTCCACCAGCAGGTTGTTTCCATCCTCGCCCTTCACGTTCACGTACCACCATTCGTACCAGTGGATGATGTTGCTCTCGTTCTGGTAATACCTAAAATGTGCGGTGTCGTCCACCCCCTCCCCATCGCCCATGGCCGCCGGGGCTGGGCCGGGGGGAGAGAGCGAGGCTTTCTCATCCAGGGGGGATGGACGGTCGTCTGCTGGCAGGGCCATGCCGGCCGTGACCAGCACTGCGCACGTCACGAGGGCCAGGGCGCCTTTCATGGGTTTTTATTGCCCGACGCTATTTATATGTTGCCTAGCCCGGCCAGGCCAGGGCCAGGATGAGGAAGGGCAGCCCGATTTTGGCCAGCAGGATGCTCTTGTTGCGCACCCGGGGGCTCCATCCGTAGTCGTCCAGCCGGTAGAACAGCAGCCACCCGTACTGGGAGAAAAAGGCGAACAGCGACAGGAGCAGCAGCCGCAGCCAGATGACCCCGTCTATGGCGGAAAAGGCATCGCTTCCGTGATGATGGTAGCCCACCTGCACGTAGAAGGCGCCAATCACCAGGAACATGGCCCCGATGGCCATCTGGTATTCGGAGTGCAGCAGCCCCTCGGCGTACATGCAGGCCAGGGCTCCGATGAGGGCGAACACCATCACCGGCCAGCCGGCCTCCAGAGTCAGGTAGACGGCAAATCCCAGCAGTACGACCACCGTTATCGCCAGCAGCGCCTTCAGGGTCCGCTTGCTCAACGTGGCGCGCTCCTCCAGGTGGTAGTGGTACAGGTCGTGGATGGTGTGGGACAGCAGGTAGTGGGCCAGAAATCCGCCCAGGGAGGTCAGCCCGATGCCCGTCCAGTACAGCTCTCCGAAGGAGGAGACGGCGCCCGTGTTGTAGGCAAAAAAAGAGCCCAGCAGGGGAAACAATCCTCCGGTGATGACGGAGGTTCCAATGGTGAAGGGAGAGGTGATGCCTTTGCTTTCCAGGGCCATCTATACCGTCACGCCGATTTTCTCGGTCATCTTGTTGGCGATGTACACCGGGGCTTCCTTCAGCAGGGTTTTGTAGGGGCTGTCGGGGATAAGCGGCGAGCTGGCGTTTTCCTGCGACTTGTTTACGTACTTCACGATGCCCCTGCGGTACACGTCTTCCAGCGAGGTTCCCTGCTTTTCCAGCTCCTCCTCCAGAGAAATGCGGCCGTTTTTCAGCATCTCTATGACATCCTTGTCCAGCTTTTTGCCGTAGGCCCTCATCAGGGGCATAATGATGCCCTCCTCCAGCCTCCCCTCGGCGATGTCCACCATGTCGTCGGCAATCTGGTAGGCCAGCCCCACGTTCTTTCCATATTCGGCCATCAGCTCCCGCACCTCGTGGGAGGCATGAGCCTCAATGGCTCCCGCCCGGCAGGCAGTGGCAAACAGGGAAGCCGTCTTCATCTCGATGACCCTAAGGTACTCCTTCATCAGCAGTTCCTTGGAGTTCCCTCCGTTGAATATCCTCTCCAGGTGGTCGTTGAGGTCTATGTCCCGCAGCTGTCCGGTCAGCGTATCATCCCAGGTGTCCAGGAAAATGAGGGCGTTGTCCAGATTGTGCTCCACGGAGATGCGGAAGGCCTTGCTAATCATGCGGTGTCCGATGAGAATGGCGTTGCCCACCCCCTTTTTGGCGTGCAGGGCCGGCTTGCCGCGCCGGGTGTCGTCGTGGTCCATAATGTCATCATGCACCAGAGAGGCTGAATGGGCGAGCTCGATGCCCACGGCGCTTTCCAAAGCCTTCTGGTAGTAGGTATCCGAGCCGTTGCTACAGGCTTTAAAGGAAAGGATAAGCATGACGGGACGGAGGAGCTTCCCTCCCTCCATGGCGTAGCGCATGTCCGGGTCGGTAATGCTGCTGTCTATCTCCTCCCGCACTTCCTGCTGGATGGTGCGGACGAACTCCTGAAAAGTGAGCATTTTACCGGAATACATGGTAACAGGCTAAACAACATCTTATATATGAAACTAACGCTCGACCCGGCGATGTCCGTGCCTCCAACGCCGCAGGTGATTTACTCCTGTAAAACAAGAAAATTTATATACGCTCGTCGGTTGGCAAACCCGTATGGGCTCAATAGCGGCACAAGCGGAGGAGCAGGGTTTTCGCGTGCTGGAGACCACGCTCAGCGTGGACGAAAAAGTCATGGAGGACACCGGCACTCCCGCCACCATCCCCGCCGCCTATGTGGAAAAAGAGGGCACCGTCTACCTGCTCAAGGAAAACGGCACCATGGAGCGCATCGGCAGCACCGACTACTGGAACAAAATCATGCAGTTCCGGGTGTCCGACAAAAAGGTGGCCGCCATCTCCACCGACATCCATCGCCAGCGGCCCATGATGGACTGTGGCCTCTGCGACTGCCACAAAAATACCACCGCCCTGCTGAACGTGGCGGTGACCAACCGCTGCGACCTGCGCTGCTGGTACTGCTTTTTTTACGAGGAGAAGGCGGGCTTCATCTTCGAGCCCACGGTGGAAGAGATTCTGGAGGGCATCAGGGCAGCGGAGAAATACAACGGCTACATACCCCCCGTCCAGATTACCGGGGGAGAGCCGGCTATGCGCAGAGACTTGGACGCCATTATCCGGGGGGCGGTGGAGATGGGCTCTCCGCACGTACAACTGAACACCAACTCGGTGTCCGTGGGCATCGACTACTACCAGCAGCCGGACCGGGCCATTCAGCGGGTCAACCGCTGGGTGCAGGCCGGCCTGAAGACCATCTACACCTCCTTTGACGGGGTGAGCCCGGATTCCAAAAGCGACCCCAAGAACCACTACGAGGTACCCTTTGCCCTGCAGGCCTACATCGACGGGGGCATCAAGAGCACCGTGCTGGTGCCCACGGTCAGCCAGCTCAACCTCCGGGAGACCCCGGACATCGTGCGCTTCGCCGTCCACAACCTGGAGCGGGGCATCAAGGCGGTGAACTTCCAGCCCCTGTCCATGGTGGGCTACATCAAAAAGGGCGACCGGGAAAAGCTGCGGGTGGTGCAGTCGGACATTGTGGAGGAACTACAGAAGGCCTTCGGGTTCGGCATGGAGGCCTGGTATCCGGTGCCCACTGTGGCCTCCCTGGCAGACATCGTGGGACGCCGCTCCCACTACGACATACACTTTTACAACAACGAAAAATGCGGCATAGCCACCTACGCCTACGTGGACCGGGACCGGCACCAGCTGTTGCCCATCACCGAGTTCATCGACGTGGACCGGTTCATCAAGGACATCTCGGCTCTGGACCAGTCGCTGCTCAAAAAGGTGGCCTTTGGCGCCCGGCTCCTCAAGGACAGGCTCAAACACGAGACCTTCCGAAAGGCACTGGCCCAGCGCCTGAGCGAATACATCATACGGGACGAACTGCCCAACGGCGAACTGCTCTCCGGCATGCTTGAGGAAATCATCGAAAAGGGCGACTACTCCACCCTGCGCAAGTTCCACTACAGCTTCATTTTCCTGGGCATGATGCACTTCCAGGACTACTACAACTACGACGTCCACCGGGTGGAGCGATGCAGCATCCACTACTCCGCCGGCCACCGTCTCATCCCCTTCTGCACCTACAACGTGTTTCCCTCCATCCACCGCGATAGATTCCTGGAGGAGCACCGGGTGACCGGGGAGCGCGCCCAGCGACTGCACGAGGAATCCCGGCAGGCCAAGGAGCGGGTGGAGGCCTTCCGGAAAAACATCGACGAAATTGTCCAGTCTCCCATCTATCAGGACATATACGACTTTGGCGCCTGGTAACCCGACTGACTTCGGCTGAGGGTGAGATTTGTGCCGTCGTGCCGTCCACGGGCATGCACACTATTTTCTGCTCTGCTACTCACCACAAAAGTATACTCTGCCTGGGGCGGCGTGCTGAAAAAGCGTATTGATAAAAGAGAACGGGACTTATTCGACGACTTCCACGTTGACCGCTTTCGGTCCGCGGGGCTCTTCCTTCAAATCAAAGGTGACTTTCTGTCCCTCGCGCAGCAGCACGCGGGATTTCACGTCGGACTCGTGGACGAAGATGTCCTTGTCCAACTCATCGGTTCCTATGAATCCATAGGAGGTCAACCATTTTTTTACTGTTCCTTCCATAGTGGTTCCTCTGCGCCTCAATCTGGTTATCATATAAGTAGTTTTGGGTTGTTGGCGGCCTGGGGCCAAAAAACAGCGGGCCCGGTGGGATTTGAACCCACGGTCTGCAACTCCGAAGGCTGCCGCCCAATCCTGGCTAGGCTACGGGCCCACAAGGAGGATAAAAGCCGTGTTTACTTAAAGTTTTACCAGCAGATGCCCTCATAGATCAGACCCTGGCGCCGCTCCGGGTCCACCAGGCGCCGTCCGTCGATGACCACCGGTCGGGCCATGCCGTCGAAACACAGGTTTCGAAATTCGTCCCAGTCGGTCATGAGCAGACAGCCGTCCGCATCGCGCAGAGCGTCCCCGGCGCTCTCCGCATAGAGGATGTCCGGAAAATGTTTCTGCATGTTGGCGCCGGCCAGGGGGTCATACCCCACCACCACCGCCCCTCTTTCCAGCAGAGACTCGATGACCGGAAGGGAGCGAGACTCCCGCACGTCATCGGTTCCCGCCTTGAAGGCCAGCCCCAGCACGGCAATGCGTTTCCCCTCCAGGCTGCCCACGTGTTTCTCCAGCAGGTCCAGCATGCGCAGCGGCTGCCGCTGGTTGACCTCCATCACCGCCCGCAGCAACCCCATGGACAGGCCGGCCTCCGTACCGGCGGAAATAAGCGCCCTCACGTCCTTGGGAAAACAGGAGCCCCCGAATCCGGCCCCGGCGTTGAGAAATTGGGGCGAGATACGGTGGTCCATGCCCACTCCGGCCATCACGTCGTAGACGTCGACACCCAGCTGTTTGCAGTAGTTTCCTATTTCGTTGGCATAGGATATCTTGGTGGCCAGCAGGGCGTTGCTGGCATACTTTATCATCTCCGCCGCCGTGGGGGTGGTGACCAGCAGGGGGGCCTGGTAGGGGGCATAGAGGTGGCGGAGCAGCTGCTCCGAGCGCTGGTCGGTGACGCCGATCACGATGCGGTCGGGACGCTGAAAGTCGGAGACGGCCTTTCCCTCCCGCAGAAACTCGGGATTCATGGCCAATCCGAAGTCCGCACCTGCCCTATTTCCG
>DSCA01000135.1 GCA_011049295.1 Thermoplasmatales archaeon | reverse complement strand
GTGGAAATGGGCAGCCCCAGCTTGGAGGCAGCCAGCACGGTGGTGGCGGTGCCGAAGTCCACGGAAAAGCCCCGGGTGTTGGTGAGGTCGGTTATCCGGGACCCCAGGGTGCGAATCACCTTGTAACCCCAGGTGAGAATACCGGCGGCGATGCCCACCCCGCCCAGAGCCAGCAGATAGGTGGTGATGTCCACTCCCGCCAGGGTGGTATCCTTCAGGGCCTCGTTCAGCACCACGGACAGGGGAGCGATGGCGTTGGCCACGTCGTTGGCTCCGTGAGAGAGAGCCACATAGCAGGAGGTGAGAATCTGGAGGCGGCGAAACAAAAACTCCACCGCGTCGTAGCCGGTCCCGCTGGTCAAGTTGCCTACCACCAAAAAGCCCAGGGCGGTGGCCGCCACAAAGATGACGAAGGAGGCCGTAAGAATCTGTCCGGTGGAGGGAAACAGCATGTCGCCCAGGGCGGTCTTGGAGAACAACGAGTAGGAGATGATGAAAAAGGTGAGACCTATGAAAAAGGGCCCGAATTTTTTGGCCGCCTTCACCGGCTCCCCGGCGGCAAACACCGTGTGCACGATGAGGCGAAACACCAGGAAGGCAATCACTGCCCCGGCCACCGGGGACAGCACCCAGGAGGCGGCCACCTCCCCCAGCTTTTTCCACACGATGACGTCCAGCCCGCCGGCGATGAGCCCGAAGCCGGTGATACCCCCAATCACGGAATGGGTGGTGGACACCGGCAACTCCTTCCAGGTGGCCATGGTGACAAAGAGGGCAGCCGCCAGTATGGCGGCCATGAACCCCAGCATGATGTACCGGCTCTCTCCGATGAGCGTGGTATCCACGATGCCCGTCTTGATGGTCTCCGTCACGTGGGAGCCCAGAAACACGGCCCCCAAGAAGTTGAGAACAGAGGCAATGACCACCGCCTGGCGGAGGGTGATGGCCTTGGCCCCCACCGCCGTGGACATGGAGTTGGCCACGTCGTTGGCCCCGATGTTCCACGCCATGTACATCCCGGAGAGCAGCGCCACGATGACGATGAGCAGCAGCAGCGGGGTCAGCCCGAAGAGCATCATACCCTAATGAGCCGTTGATTTAAAACATATCCGATGACCGGGGCCGTACCTCGATGCGGATGCGCCGCTCTCCGCCGTCCTCCACCCCGTGCAGCGCCGACAGCATGCCCCGCACGGCACCGGCGATGAACTCCTGTACGAAGGGCTTGAGCGGCACATGTCGCCCATCCACCATCACCTCCACCTCCGGCTGGACGGGCACCACACAGTCGTCCAGGGAGGCCTCTCCCGCCACTACCGCCTCCGCCAGCGCCGCACAGGTGGGATGGCCGCAGTCTCCGCAGTCCAGGCCGGGAAGGTTTTCGGCGGTTACCTGCTCCCGGATGTAGCGCTCCGCTGCTTCCACCGGGGGATTGCGCAGCACCACGTGGGGCCCCTCCCCCGCCCCCAGCCATATCTTGGGGTAGGAGCTGTTTTTGAACCCCTCCAGTAGCACCACCTGGGCTGCGGTGAGCTCCGCCAGGCGTTCCACCTCCAGCCGCCCCTCCCAGAACAGGGCCGTTTCCTGGCCGGCGGTGATGGCACTGGCCTGAGCTCCGGCCCGGCGGTGGCGGCGGGTGTCGGTGTCCGGGCCGTCGATGCGCTCCTCATGGGTGTCCTTGACGATGAGAAGGCGGTACTCCGGGCTGAGTCGGGCGATGAGCGATTCCAGCAGGGACGTCTTGCCGCTGCCTGAAAACCCGCTGATGGCGACGAGCATGACCGCCTATGGTCCGGCTGCTATTAAAAAATTTGTGCCGCAAACCTATATAAGCATCCGGGGGATATGTTTCCGGTGAGGCAATCATGAAGGCAGTCAAGGTTTTCCTGGCGCTGTGTATGGGGTCCCTGCTGCTGGGCGGTACCGCCCTGGTGGGCATCCCCGTTTCTCCCCTGCACACGGAAAATGCAGGCAATGAGGAGCACGTATGTGAGGGTCGCTCTGCGGTATCCTTCAGTTTTTCGCCGCCGAATATCACGGAGCGGAACGGCTATGCGGAGGTAAGGGTGGAAGAGGCCGACACCTATGTCCTCCAGCCGGGGGCACCCCGCCTGCCCGTGGTCACCAAAACACTCACCTTTCCCCTGGGAACCCGTATAACAGAGGTGACATGTGTACCACGGGAGGTGCTGTCAGTGGCCCTGCCCGGTCCCGTGGCGCCCGCGCTGGGCGCCGTACCCCGCAACGGCCAGATGGCGGACCTGACGCTGGCCCCGGACCCCGCCGTCTATGGCAGCGACCACCTGTATCCCGGCGACTGGATGCTCTGTCATCTGGGCGTGGGCCTCTACGGGGGAGAGCGGGTGGTGCTGGCTACGCTGGAGGTCTACCCGGTTCGCTATCGGCCGGCCGCCGGTGAGCTTCTGTACGCTTCTCATGTAGACATTTCTCTCACCTACGAGCAGCAGCCCTATCCCGCCGCCTTGGACCAGGTGGACCTGCTGATTGTGGCCCCTCAGAGATTTCAGGACGAGCTGGAGCCCCTGGTGGAGCACAAGGAGCAGCACGGGGTTGCCACCCGGCTGATGGCCCTGGAGGGCATCGTGGGCAACTACGAGGGGCGGGACGACGCGGAGAAAATCAAATACTGCATCAAGCAAAAAATAGAGGAATGGGACGTCAGATACGTCATGCTGGTGGGGGGCATGAACCGGCAGCGGTGGTGGTCCTGGCATCTGCCGGTACGCTACTCCCACCTGGATGACAACTCCGGCTGGGAGGCCAGCTACATCAGCGACCTCTACTATGCCGACGTGTACCGATATGACAACGGCCAGCCGGTCTTCGACGACTGGGACAGCAACGGCAACGGCGTCTTCGCCGAGTGGACCCCCACCAGCAAGGACGTCCTGGACCTGTACCCCGACGTCTACCTGGGCCGGCTTCCCTGCCGCACGGAGGAGGAGGTGACGGTGATGGTCGACAAAATCATGGACTACGAAAACACCGCTCACGGCCAGGAGTGGTTCCGCCGCATGGTAGCCATCGGCGGGGATTCCTTCGAGGACGACGTGCCGGAGATTGGCACCGACTACATCGAGGGGCAGGTGGAGTGCGACCAGGCCCTGAGCTACATGCAGGACTTCGAGCAGATACGGGTGTACGTAGAGGGCGGGGACTACCCGTTTACTCCCCATACGGCGGAGGAGGTGCTGTCGGAGGGCGCCGGCTTCGTGTACTTTTCCGGCCACGGCAATCCCACATCCTGGGCCACCCATCCCCACGGAGACTTCAGCACCTGGATTGACTTCAACCTGGAGAGCATCGGAAACCTGACCAACCACGGAAAGTGGCCGGTGCTGGTGGTGGGCGGCTGCCACAACAGTCAGTTCAACGTGAGCATGCTCAACCTGCTGAAGATATGGGAGGGACCCAAGTGGTTCGAGTACCTGTGGAAGGGAGAGACCAGCCGGGTGTGCTGGGGCTGGCTGTTCGCCCGGCATCACAACGGAGGGTCCATTGCCACCATCGGCAACACCGGGCTGGGCTACGGCACGGTGGGCGACGGACCGGTGGACGAGGTGCCGGACAGCGTACCGGACGGCATACCGGACGTCATCCAGTATCTGGGCGGCTGGCTGGAGCCCCACTTCTTCCAAGTCTACGCCAACGGCACCACGGTGCTGGGAGAGGTCCACGCCACGGCCCTCGCCGACTACCTCAACCGGTTTCCCATCGACTGGAGCCAGGAGTGGCAGGGAGAGCGGCCCTACACCATCGAGCAGGTGGACTGCAAGACGGTCCAGGAATGGGTGCTGTTCGGCGACCCCAGCCTGCGCATCGGCGGCTACCCCTAGCCGCCTTTTCTTTTCCCGGAAGATACGAATAATTAAGTATCTGGCATTCTTTACCGTTCGATGGAGAAAATAACCGCGCAGCGAGGAACCGACCTGCGGTGCAAGGGGTGGCGGCAGGAGGCCATTTTGCGCATGCTGGAAAACAACCTGGATAACGCTGAGCTGCCGGAGCAACTGATTGTATACGGGGGAACGGGCAAGGCGGCCCGAAACTGGGAGGCCTACCGGGCCATCGTGGAGTCGCTCAGGGAGCTGGAGGACGACGAGACCCTGCTAGTGCAGTCCGGCAAGCCGGTGGGCATCTTCAAAACCAGGGAGAGCAGCCCCCGGGTGCTGATAGCCAACAGCAACCTGGTGCCCAGATGGAGCACCTGGGATATATTTTACCAACTGGAGGACCTGGGCCTCACCATGTACGGACAGATGACCGCCGGGTCCTGGTGCTACATCGGCACCCAGGGCATCATCCAGGGCACCTACGAGACCTTTGCCGCCTGCGCCCGCACCCACTTCCAGGGCACGCTCAAGGGTAAACTGGTGCTCAGCGGCGGGCTAGGGGGCATGGGAGGAGCCCAGCCCCTGGCCATCACCATGAACGGAGGGGCGGCCTTGGTGGTGGAATGCGACGAGGGCCGCATCCGGCGGCGCCTGCAGGCCGGCTTCTGCCAGGAGATGACCGACGACCTGGAGGAGGCCCTGGACCTGGTCACCACCGCCCGGAAGGAAGGCCAGGCTCTCTCCGTGGGGCTGCTGGGCAACTGCGCCGACGTTCTGCCCGAGATGGTGGAGCGAGAGGTGATCCCCGACGTGGTCACCGACCAGACCAGCGCCCACGACGCCCTGCACGGCTACATCCCGGCCGGCTTCTACGGCAGCAATCTACGGGAGGCCCTTGACCTGAGGAGCAGCAACCCCCAGGAATACATCCGGCGGTCCCTGCAGTCCATGGCCGCCCACTGCCGGGCCATGCTGGCCATGCAGAAGAGGGGAGCGGTGGTTTTTGACTACGGCAACAACCTGCGGGGGCAGGCCCATCAGGCAGGGGTGGAGAACGCCTTTGACTACCCGGGCTTCGTGCTGGCCTACATCCGGCCCCTGTTCTGCGAGGGACGGGGTCCCTTCCGCTGGCTGGCCCTCACTGGCAACGAGGAGGACATCCTGAAGACGGACCGCCTGGTCATGGACATGTTCCCCCACAACCGGACCCTGGTCAACTGGATACAACTGGCGGAGAAACATCTGCCCTGGGAGGGGCTGCCGGCCAGGGTGTGCTGGCTGGGTTACGGAGAGAGGGACCGGTTTGCCCTGGCCATCAACAAAATGGTGCGCAGCGGTGACATAGGCCCCGTGGCCATCACCCGCGACCACCTGGATGGGGGGAGTGTGGCCTCCCCCCACCGGGAAACCGAGGGAATGCGGGACGGCTCCGACGCCATCGCCGACTGGCCCCTGCTCAACGCCCTGCTCAACTGTGCCGCCGGGGCGGACAGCGTTTCCATCCACAACGGGGGCGGGGTGGGCATCGGGCTGTCCACCCATGCGGGCATGGTGGTAGTGTGCGACGGCACCCGGGAGACGGACCAGCGCATCAGGCGGGTGTTTGTCACCGACCCGGGCCTGGGGGTGGTGCGCCACGCCGACGCCAACTATCCGCAGGCCATCGACTTTGCCCGCCGGGCGGGCATCCGGCTGCCCATGGTGAGACCATGATAGAGATAGACGGCGAGCATCTGGGCATAGAGCAGGTGGTGGCCGTCGCCCGCACCGGGGAAGGGGTGTCACTGGCCAAAAGGGCCAGGGAGCGCATAGCGGCCAGCCGAAAAAAGGTGGAGGAGGTGCTGCAGAGTCAGGAAAAGGTCTACGGTATAAACACCGGGTTCGGGGAGCTGGCCGACGTGCGCATCTCCCCCGACCAAATCGAAGCCCTGCAGGCCAACCTCATCCGCAGCCACGCCTGCGGGGTGGGAGAGCCCCTGCCCGAGGAGGCGGTACGGGCCATGATGCTGCTGCGGGCCAACTCCCTGGCCAAGGGTTACTCCGGGGTGCGGGCGGAGGTGGTGGAGAAGTTGCTGGACGCCCTCAACCAGGGGTTTCATCCCGTGGTGCCCTCCCAGGGCTCGGTGGGAGCCAGCGGAGACCTGGCACCCCTGGCCCACGTGGCCCTGGCCTTCATGGGAGAGGGAGCGGCCCGGTTTGGAAGCATGACCATGCCCGCCCGGGAGGCCCTGGACCGGGCGGAGATTGACCCCGTCGTTTATCAGGCAAAGGAGGGACTGGCGCTTATCAATGGCACCCAGATGATGGCCGGGCTGGGATGCCTGGCTCTGCACGATGCCCAGCAGCTGCTCAAGCAGGCCCAGATTGCCGGGGTGATGAGCCTGGAGGCCCTCAAGGGCACCGACCAGGCCTTTGCCGCGGACATTCACCGGGTGAGGCCCCATCCGGGACAGGTGGCGGTGGGCCAGAACCTGTGGAAGCTCACCCGGGGAAGCGACATCATTGCCTCCCACCGGGACTGCCCCAAGGTACAGGACGCCTACACCCTGCGC
>DSCA01000032.1 GCA_011049295.1 Thermoplasmatales archaeon | reverse complement strand
GCTTCTCCATCCGCCTGGGGCCCGATGGCAGCCCCCGCATCGACGAATACGGACACCAGCCGACGGATGCAGAGAGCAAGGCACCGGAAATGTGGGAGTCCGACCGTCGCCTGTCCATCACCCTCCAGCTGCCGGCGGTCGATGAAGAAGACATCCGGGTAGACGTAGAGGAAACCCGGGTGGAGGTCCGGGTCCGCGACCTGGATGACTGCCATCACGTCATCCATCTGCCCCAACCCGTATGCCCGGATAGCGCCGCCATTACCTACAAAAACAGGATACTGGACATCGAAGTGGACAAACAGATCTAGCCTTCGTCCCACACCACGTAGTCGCCGACCTGCTCAGCGGCAGCCGCCCGTTTTTCCTGCATCTCTACCAGAAAAGACTCCATGAGGCAGACGGCCATTTTTTTGCAGTCGCCACACATCTGCTCCCCGGACCGGCATCTTCTATAGATGTCGGCCAGTTCCCGGTCGCTGTCTATGAGATGGTAGAGAAACATCTCGTACACCACACAGGACTCCGGCTGCCCCCCGTGCTTTTTGTGCTCCTCCCGGGACACCGCCCCTCCGGTCTTGGCAGCCATGATTTTCTTTTTGGCCTCTGCCGGCGTGTCGGTGAGAAAAATAGCTGATTCCGGCTTGCTGCTGGACATTTTGCCCCCGGTGAGCCCGGTCATGAATCGGTGGTACGTGGAAGAGGGTGACAGGAATCCGTAGGCGCCGTGCTCCTGCTCCTCACGGGCCAGGGCCAGGTCCAGGGCGGGGATGTCCTCCGGTGAGGCGTCCGGCAGATACACGGCCTTGTAGCGGTCCAGACGCTTCATGGCCAGGCCCCGCCCCGAGATAACCTGGGCCGCCAGGTCCAGCAGCCGGGCCACGTCTTCGTCCGGCTTCACGAAGACCCCGATTCGGCCGTCTTTGGCCACCGTCACGTTGAACAGGCGATGGGCGGCGGCCACCCCCCGGCAGAACCGGATGTGGGGGTCCTGGTCCACACCCACTGGCACCAGTGTGGGACGGGCTCCCCCGTATTTTTCCATCTGCACGTGCAAAATGTCTCCGCACTGGATGAGGGGAGCCAGCACGTGGGCCATGTTGGTGGCCCCGTTGAACCCGTAGATGGCGGTGACCTCCGACCAGTTGGCCTTTTTTCCCAGCAGGTAGCCCAGGTTTTTCACATCCCGGTGGCGGGACTGAAAATAGATGGTGCAGGGCTGCAGGCCCAGGGCTATGTAGTTGGTCACGTATTCCTGGATGGCCAGGCGCTCCGCCTCCTCCAGGGTGTATCCCCGGGTGGCATAGGCCTCGATGTCGGCTATGGCGATGAAAACATCGGCCCCGATGCTCTGGTAGTAGATGATCTGGTCGATGACCATTTTGTGCCCCAGGTGCATCCGTCCCGAGGGCATGAGGCCGGTGAGCAGGGCCCAGGGGTCCCCGGCCAGGATGGCCTGCCGGATGAGTCCGAAGCCCCGGTGGCCGAAAACGATGCCCCGACGGAAAAAGGAGGGGGGACGGGGCAGTTGCTCCCAGTCGTCCGGCTGCAGGGCCTGGATGCCAAACTGCTCCCGCAGGCGGCTGTAGTCCGCATACTGGGCCGAACTCCAGGGATTGATCTCCATCCTGCCCCTATCAAAAAAGCCTATTTGTAGTTTTTGAAATGCTCCTACTGCCGGGTGGTGGCCCCGGTGAGCTTGGTCACGTTGCTGCGGGTGAAGAAGCCGTCGAAGTCTCCGTAGCGGTGGATGTACTCGGTGACCAGCAGGGTGTAGGAGGAGGGATGGGTGAAGGTCTGTCTGAGGCCCTCGTGGGGAGAGCCCACCAGCGGAATGAGAAACTGCATGCCCTGGTCCCGGAGAGAGGCATAGGTATCCTGGATGTGGCGGGTGCGAAAGGCCAGGTGGTGCACACGGGGCCCGTAGTTGTGGATGAATTTCTCCGTGGGGCCCGACACCTCGTCGTTGACGTAGGAGGAAATGCCGCTGGTGAACACCATGGCATAGTCCCCGGCAGTGAGCCGGGCCACGTTGGTGATGGAGTTGAACACCTGGACGTAGATGGCAAAGTCGAAATGGTAGTTGGTGAGCCCCATGAACTCTATGATGGCCGCATCCCGGTCCTCGGCCCGCACCCGGGTGGCCGCATGGTCCAGTGCTCCGATGTTGTCCAGGTGGTCACGGTCCGGCTTGGAAGGCCGCCGGTCTACCGGCTGGGCTCCATGGGAGGCGTAGCTGCGCTCCTCCTTCCATTCTATGAACCCTAGGGAGTTGCCGGTGAAGGGGGACGGCGGAGTCTGGATGAAGTCGTAGTAATCGGTGCGAACGAGGGAGGGGGTGAGAAAATGCACTCCCCGTGACCGCTGGATGCTCACGTAGGTTTCCAGGTCGGGGGTGGCAAACACCAGGGTTTCCAGCCGGGTGTTGGGGAGGCGGCGGGACTGGGGGAAGTCGTTGAATGCCCAGAAGGGATTGCGCGGCTGGCGGCGGGAGCGCACCAGCACGTCGGCTGAGCCAGGAGTGGCCAGCACATAGGTGACATATTCGTCGTCCTGAAAAGCCTGGCTGATGTCCAGGCCGGTGGTTGCCAGCAGTTCCTCCACCGCCGCCACCTGATGCTCGGGCTCGGTGTTGACGATGACGCAGTCCAGTCCCCCCACCAGGCCCTCCAGCCCCAGGTGACGGCGCTCTTCTATGACCCGCCGTGTCTCCTGCTGCAGGTAGCGGTCGCTCTGGCTGAAGTCATAGGTGAAGGGATGGGAGGCCCCGCAGTGGGGGCACGCGGCCTGCCCGGTTTCCGAGACCCGCTTGCATTGGGAGCACACCAGCTTTTTCATCTCCGGTCACCACGGCTATATCCTGTGGACCCTATATGGCTTTTGCCGGCGATGCGGTCACATTGGGAGAGGACCCCTCGTCGAAGGGTTGGTGCGCAGGGCCAGGGAGAAAAGATAGGGATAATTGTCCTTGAGGTGCTGCATGTAGTCCAGCCATTCGTGCACCATGAGCACGTAGGCCCGGCGGATGTCGGTGGCCAGGTGGCCCAGGTCGGTATCGGGAAGGCCGGAGAAATCTTTGCGATGGGCCAGCTCCTCGGTCAGATGAAACACGGCCCGCAGCATGGCGGTAAACGACTCGTGCTCCAGCAGAGCGGGGTTTCCAGCAGCCGGGCCAGAAAGCCCCGATTGGACACCAGGAGCTGCTTGAGGACGGGCAGGGGCAGACGGCGGATGTCCACCCCGTAGCCGTAGTCCTTCAGACGACGAATGGCACTGCGAAAGCTGGCATCCGTCCACTCCGTGGTGACGGCCAGCGACTGCCGGATGTCCTCCAGGTGTGGGTCGTAGTCGGAAAGCAGGGTCAGCAGGGAGGTGCCCACCTCGCTGAAAAAGGCGCCAATCAGCATGTTCATCTTCTGAAGGAGTATTTTTTTCTCCCGCATGCTTAGCAGCTGATGGATGATGATGGTCACCACCAGAACCTCGATGGGGATAAATGCGTTGTCCCCCAGAAGATAGATAAAAATGTGGTGCGCATCGTGAAATACCACAAAGTGGAGAACGTACAGCGCCGCGGACAGAATCAGCAGGGCGATTCCCAAGGATATGTACCAGCCATATTTTTTTTGTTCATGGCAACTCCTCGGCAAACCGGCGGGCCCGCTCCAGGTCATCTGCATCGGGATGCCCCCTGTTGAGACCCCCCAAAAGTTTGAAGGGCCCATAGGTATCGTGTCCCTTGCAGGAAAACTCTCCCACCACATGAGCGCCCTTCTTCCGCAGCGTCTTCTTGAGAGCACGGTGGCCCAGCCAGTGCGGAAAGCCGCCCCGGGTGGAAAAGATGAAAAAGCGCTGGTCCCCTCTGACCGGCATATTTTGAGCGAAACGCACGATGCTGGCGTGATGCCTCCAGAAATAGATGCCGGAGCCCAGGCCAATCAGATCGTACTTCGCTGCCTCCGACGGGTCGACATCTGCAGGATCGCACAGGTGGGCATCCAAGGCCTGGGCCATGACCCAGGCTATCTGCCGGGTGTTGCCGTGATGCACGGAGGCACAGACGATGAGAGCGGCCATGAAGACAGGACCATATATCCAGGCAACTAATAACGTTTCCTCTCATCTCTTTAAAAATAGTGCTGGAGTGGGAGGAAAGTTCCGTGGCTTCATCCTCTTCTTCTTCCGCACCCGCTGCCGGCTGACTCCCAGGATGCGGGCCACCCTGGCCTGGGGCACGCCCTCGATCAGCAGCCGGTACACTCGCTCGCGGGTGGAATAAAAAAGGGGGGAAGAGGGGCGTTTCCGGTCCTTCAAAAGAGTAATGTCGGGGGCGGGATCCGAACCCGCGACCTCCTGATTTCCCAGCGAACCCTTGAGCTGTGCTTATGAGTCAGGCGCTCTAACCAGGCTGAGCCACCCCGACAGAATGTTGTACGATGCCCGTAAAAGGATAGGCGTATTTATCGCTTTTCCACAGTAAATCCGCACCTGGTGCATTTCCACTTCTCAAACACGTCGTTTTTGAAGGAGAACGGCACCAGCCACCCTTCGCCACATTCGTGACACGGCGGGAATATGTTGCCTATGGTATCACCTCAAATAGGAAGCAGCGCCCGTTTTTTAAACATATCGCTATTTTTAGCCGACAATAACGTTTTATGGACCCCGTCCATTATGTCCCCATGGAACTTCCAGCCATTGTGGTAAACGTCAAAACCTACCGGCAGGCCACCGGAGAGGCCGCCGTGAGCCTGGCCCACATCATGGAGGAGGTGAGACGGGAGACGGGAGCCAGCCTGGTCATCGCCGTCCAGGCTGCCGATATTTATCGGGTGGCCCAGGCGGTGGACATTCCGGTGTGGGCACAGCACCTGGATCCCGTCACCTACGGCAGCCACACCGGCTGGACGCTGCCGGAGAGCCTGGTGGAGGCGGGAGCCTGCGGGGTCTTGCTCAACCACTCCGAGCATCAACTCCGCATTGCAGACATCGCTGCCGCCCTGGGCAGGGCCCGGAAGGCGGGACTGGAGACCATCGTCTGTGCCGACAACATCGCGGTGACCCGGGCGGTGGCCGCCCTGGAACCGGATCTGGTGGCCGTGGAGCCCCCGGGCCTGATTGGCGGAGAGGTGTCCGTGACCTCCGCCGAGCCGGAAATAGTGGTGGGGGCGGTGTCGGCAGTGGAGTCCATCAGTCCCCGCACGGCGGTGCTGTGCGGAGCCGGAGTGAAAACCGGAGAAGACATACGTACCGCCCTGGAGCTGGGCGCGGCCGGCGTGCTGCTGGCCAGCGGGGTGGTAAAAGCGGCGCACCCCAAAAAGGTGCTGCTGGAGATGGCAGAGGCCCTGATCCCACAATGAGACCGACGGTCATCGTCAACTGCGCCATGTCGGTGGACGGCAAAATTGCCCTTCCCTCGCGCAAGCAGACCCGGTTGTCCAACGAGGAGGACCTGGCCCGCGTCCATCGGCTGCGCAACCAGTGTGACGCCATCGTAGTGGGCATCGGCACGGTGCTGGCCGACGACCCCAAGCTGACGGTCAAAGGAAAATACGTGGAGGAGGCCCGGCAGCCCCTGCGGGTGGTGCTGGACAGCCGGTTTCGCACCCCTCCCCACGCCCTGGTGATGAACGATGCTGCCCCCACTCTGATTGCCACCACCTGCTACTCCCAGAAGCGGGGCAACGTGGAGGTTATTCGCTGTGGCACGAAACGGGTGGACCTACGGCAGCTGCTCAGGGAGCTGGACATACGGGGGGTTAGAAAGGTGCTGGTGGAGGGAGGGGAAGCCGTCATCGGGGAGTTTTTGCGCAGCCATCTGGTGGACGTGCTGTACGTGTTCGTGGCGCCCTGTGTGATTGGAGGCAGAACCGCCCCCACCATGGCCGGGGGCACGGGAGCCGCCACTCTGGACGATGTGGTCCGTCTGCATCTGGAGGGTGTGCAGCGGCTGGGCGACGGAGTTCTGATGGAATACCGGCCGTCAGTCACCCAGCACCTGGACGATTAGCTCCCGCCGGCGCTGCCGTGCATCGCATTCCACAAAGACCAGTTGCTGCCAGGTGCCCAGGGGAAGGGCGCCGTTGATGACGGGTACCGTGATGCTGGAACCGATGAGGCTGGCCCGGATGTGGGAGTGGCCGTTGCCGTCGTGCCATCTCTCCTCGTGCCGGTAACGGGCATCACGGGGGGCCACCCTCTCCAGGGCAGCCGGCAGGTCGTGTATCAGGCCCGGCTCGTGCTCGATGGTGGTCAGGGCCCCGGTGGAGCCAGGGCAAAAAACACAGGCCAGCCCCTCGGTGATACCCGACCGCTCCACCACTTCCCCTACCCGCGAGGTGATATCCACTACGTCCATTTCAGAGGTGGATACCTGTACTGTTTCCGTGAAGACTGTCATGGGACAAAAAGCAATCCGTCTATAAAACGGTTTAGTGCCCGCG
>DSCA01000049.1 GCA_011049295.1 Thermoplasmatales archaeon | reverse complement strand
CCATTAACTACGTGAAAAACCACCATGTCCATCAGACCACATTGACTTCCTTCCGCCAGCCCTCCGCCTCATAGGAAGCCCCGCCATTCATGGCGGGGAGGACGTCACTTTTTGTAGAGTTAAAGAACCTAAAATTATCGTCTTCTAATGCAGCTCGATATGTTGAAGACATGTTTAATATTTGTAACGCCTCAATAAGTTTGTCTTTATTAGCCGTTCTGAATTTTGCAATGTTTATTCCTTCATCTACAATAATTGTACTTGGTGGGTTTTGTGATGCAATCATTAAGTAATTTAAAGGCCCAAATACCCTTGTCCTATTATTGAATTGATTTGGATATTCACAACTATTGAATTTATTGGAACTTGAAGCCCTGCATCTGTCGCATAATAATCTTTTTGGAAGAGTGGGATACTGTTTAGAAGCAGCTATTGCATTTTTGTTACTGCAGCTTCTTTCAAATCCTTTCCAGTGAGTAAACTCAAAATTTATACCTTGCTCACTTGATAATTCTTGAATTGTTTCGTGTCTTTCTGTAAAATAAAAAGTATCTGGATGAGAAGCAATGTATTCCATTGCGGTGTAAGTCTTTCCAACACCAGGTTGGTATGCCAAAACTACAATATCCTCATCAATTTCATCAAAGTCGATGTATGGAGCATGACCTTTTCTGCCAATATCTACAGTTTCTTTGCTAATTGATATTCTTTCACTATTTTTAATCCTCAAATTTGTTCATAGTGATAACTGATATTTGTAATAAGATTTTGTGATAGTAATTTATTAGTATTGAATACGTATTATATTGGTATGGTAAAGAAGAAGGTGACGCTCACGGTTGAAGAACACGTAGTAGAACAGGCAAAGGAATTAGGCATCAACATGAGTTCATTTTTAGACATAAGGCTTCGTGAATTTATTGCACTAACTCAGCAATCTAAAGTGGCTTCCCACTCTGTTGACAACCCACTGCCTGCTGTTTCCAATAAAAATAAAAGTATGGACCGGACGGGATTTTCACACGCCGTGGTTGCTGCCGGTGGGGCGGAGGCAACACCAGCGTTTTTGAACCCGTGGCCTCTTGCTTGCGAAGCAAGCGATCTTCCGCTGATCTACCGGCCCATTGCGGATGGAAACAGTGGGCGGCCTATTTTAACTTTGTCCCTTCCCCGGCAAAGGTACTAAAGGAATGACGTGTTGTATTTCTATGTCTCGCTACGGGTCAGATCTCCCGGAGCCCCCCTGGGTGTATTCACCCGGCTCCGTGAAGTCCTGGCTGGAATCCACCGCCCCTGGAGCCAGGGTGCGCAAGTCAGCCGGGGAAAGAGAGGGCGAAGACTACGTCAAAAACGTGGAGCTCCTGCTGGACCTGGATGTGGAGAAGACGCCGGTGCAGCCCTCCAGCGCCCTTCTCGCCTGGCTCCGGTCCCGCCTCGGCCAGGAGCGGGTGGAGGAACACTTTGAGTTGCTGCCCACGGCGGAACTCCTGCTCCGGGCACTGCACAAGGCCAAGTTTACCAATGTCCTGGACATCACGATGGGAGACGAAGTCCTGTACCATGGGCCAGACCGCAGGTACGACATCAAGGACGTCGTCCGGCAGCTGGCGGAGCAGACCCCTGCCCACCCGGGAGCCCAGAGCATCCATCTGGCCGTGCGCCTGGAGCGCCGCCACTCCCCCACCGCCCGGGTCACCATCCGGCGGGTTCATCCCCAAAGGGAGCATGCCATCCACGTGCGTTTTGAGGGAAAACTGCACAAGCGCCTGCTGCAGGTCTTTCTCAACTATCTCCGGGAGCATCTGCAGGTTGAGGTTACGGAAGGGTAGCTATTCCACCTGCACGTGGGATATGCCCTCCTCGTCCTCCAGGGTCCTGATTACGTACTGCATGGTGTCCTTGATGTCCTCGATGTGGGTGATCAGTATCACCTGCTGAAACTGGCTGGAGAGCTCGCCCAGGGTGTCCAGCACGTTGCTCCGGCGCTGGCTGTCCTGGGAGCCAAAGATTTCGTCCAGCACCACGAAGTGGAAATCCACCCCCCCGGCCCGCTCCGCTATAACCTGGGAGATGGCCAGCCGCAGTGACAGGTTGGCCAGGTCCTCTTCTCCGCCCGAAAAACGGTTGAGGGCAAACCGCTCCCCTTGGTCGTAGATGAAAAGGTCGTAGTTGTCGTCAATTTCCATCTGCTGGTATTTCCCCCCGGTGAACACGTCCAGGAAGGAGGAGGCATAGTAGGACAGCAGGGGTCCGATGCGGGAGATGAGGTAGCGCTTGAAGTCGTTGAGCAGCCCGGAGTCCCGCCCCCCGGCCAGCCTTTCCAGCCGCTGTATCTCCCGCCGCATGTCCCGAATCTGCTCCCGTTTTTCCTGCTGCTCGGCCACCTGCCCGGCCAGCCTCTCCACCTGCTCCGTCAGTCGCTCCAGGTCCCGGACGGCGTTGATGCACTGCTCCCGCCGCTGCTGCACCTCCCGCCGCTTCTCCTCGTAGGCCTGCTCCAGGGCCTCGTAGCGTTCCTGGTCGAAGTCCAGGGCGGCCAGCTTCCTGCCGTGGTCTTCCTCCTGCTCCTTCAGCATCTGCAGGTCCTCGCGCACCTGGGCTACGGTCTCCCGGAGCTCGGGCAGCCTCTGCACCTGGCTGCGCAGGCCGATGACCGTCTCCCTGATTTCCTGCAGGCAGGCCAGCTGCTCCCTGGCCGCCGCATAGGCCTCCGGGTCGAAGCTCACCTCGCCCAGCTCTTTGCCGTGCTGCTCCTTTTCCTGTTTGCTGCTCAACACCTCCTCTCTGCTCTCCCTGAGGTGGAGGAGGCGCTGCTCCACCCTGCCCAGTTCCTCCAGCCGTTGCTCCGCCTCTTTTTTCTGCGCTTTTATCTCCTTTTCCCTCTCCCGGAGCTCATGGAGGGCTGTCTGCAGGGACTGCTGCTCCCCCTGCAGGGTCTCCTCTCTCTCCTCCTCTTTTTTTATCCTGGCGGTGAAGTCGGCCAGAAGGTCCTGGTAGCGCTCCTCCAGGGGCCGGCCGCAGGTGGGACAGTCGCTCTCCGGTCCCTGCTCCTCGATGACCCGTTTTTTGTTTTTCCATTCCTCCCGCTGCTGCCGGGCGCTGGCCAGGTGCACCTGGGCAACGTTCACCGCCCTCTCTTTTTCCCTTATCTGCTCGGCCAGTTGCTGCTCCTCCTCCCGCAGCTCCTGCACCTGCTCTGCCACTTTTTCTTTGTCCGCCAGCTGCTCCCGCACCTCCTCAATGGCCTGTTCCTTTTCCCGCAACTTTTCCTCTAGGTCCTCCAGCTCCTTCTGTAGTTGCTTCCAGGCGAGGTAGCGCTCCCGCTGCTCCTCCATGGCCTCTGTGCGCTCCTTGGCCTCCTGGTATTCCCGCTCCCGGGGCTCCAGCCGGGACAGCTCCTCCCTTTTTTTCTGCAGGGTTTCCACCTCCCTCTCCTTTTCCTCCAGGTGGCTCTGCCTGGCGCTGCGGCGCTCCTGCACCCGGCTCCGCTCCTTTTCCAGCTGGTGGTACCGCCGGTACTTCTCCCGCATGGCTGCCCGCTCCTCCTCCAGGGCTGCCGCCTTTCGCTCCAGGGAGGAAACGGCGCTTTTCATCTCCTTCAGCCGCTGCTCCCCCTTCTCCCTCTCCTCCCGGGCCGCCCGCTGTTTTTCCTGCAGATCGTCCAGGTCCAGCAGGGCGCCCTGCAGGGCCTCCATGACCTGCTCCCGGCTTTTTTTGTCCTCGCGCACCCGGCGCACCGCCTCCTCGATGGCGTCGATGCCCAGCATGCGCAGCATGCTCCGCTTCCGCTCCCCGGGGGTCTTGCTGGACAGGGCGTTGATTTCCTTCTGCCGGGCCACCAGGGAGGTGAAAAAGGCGTCCTGGTCCATCCCCAGCTTTTTCTCCAGCAGGCGGGTGACCCCGGTGGCAGAGGAGGCGGCCACCATGCCGTTGACCTTGACGTGGGCATCGGCGGTCAGGTGGCCACCGGACATGATGCGGGTTACCTCGTAGGTGTCCTCCCCCAGCTCGAAGGTCAGGGTCACGTAGCAGTCCTCGCCCACGGGGGCTCCCATCCGGCGGATGTCCTCCTTGGTGGTTCTGGCCGCCACGTTGCCGTAGATGGCCCATCCCACGGCCTCGATGAGGGTGGACTTGCCGGAGCCGTTGCTGCCGATGATGGCCATGATGCCCTCCGGGAAAACCAGCTCGGCGTGGCGAAACTTCCGGTAGTTGTGCAGGGTGAGACTGCGCAGTTTCACTCCTCCACCTCCGTGAGGTAGCGCAGGGCCAGGGCCTCCAGTTCCTCCTTGTCATCCTCCACCGCCGCCTGGTCCAGGTAGCGCCTCCATTCCTCGGCCAGGGAGCCGATGCGCCCCCTGCTCACCAGTTCCTGCTCCAGCTCCTTTAGCTCGTGGGGAAACTCGAAGTGCAGGGCGGGCGATGCCGCCCGGCGTATGGTGGGGAAGTCCAGTCCCTTGTAGGTGCTGCGGGAAATGCTTTTGAGGACGATGCGCACCACCGCTCCCTCCACCTCGGTCTCCTGCAGCCGGCGGGTCACCTGCCGGGTTATCTCCTCGGCGCTCAGGGACGAGCAGTCCAGGGCACCCAGGTCCAGCATGGGCCGCACCGGCAGGGGCACATAGGACACCTCCGGCCCCTGGGTGTCAATCTCCATCAGCCCCTTTTCCTCCCCTGCCTCCTTGAAGCTCAGGTGCTCGATGGAGCCCGCATAGTACGCGTTGTCGGTCACCGGGCACTGCCGGTGGTAGTGGCCCAGGGCGATGTAGTCAAAGTCTGGCGACAGGTAGCCGGTGGGAATCACCTGCTCGTTGAAGTCCCCGGTGCGGAACTCCCGGATGCCGGAGACCCCCACGTGCAGCAGGAGAAGGTTGAACCGCCCCTCCGCTGGGGCCAGGGCCTCCAGATTCTGCCGCAGTCCCTCGCCAGTGGAGCAGTGGGGTATGGCGTGCACCGTCACCTCCCCGAACTCCAGGGTCTCGTAGCGGCCCCGGTAGACCGGATAGATGTGGTCCAGGTGCTCGAAGATGCGGAACACGGAGCCCGTCTCCCGCAGCTTGGGGGTCTCATGGTTGCCGGAGATAATCACGGTGGGAATCCCCGCCCGGGACAATCGCAGCAGTTCCTCCAGGGCCACATTGATGGCCCGGTTGGTGGGCCGCACCGTGTCAAACAAATCGCCGGCGTGCACCACTAGGTCCGGCTCACGGTGGAGGGCATAGTCCACCGCCCGGCGGAAGGCGTCGTAGACATCCACCTCCCGCTGGTTGAGCCCGTTGTCCGCCGTCTTGTGATAGGCGGAATAGCCGAGATGGGTGTCCGCCAGGTGGAGAATGCGCATGGCATAGCAAATGGCCCGGCCGTTATAAGGGTTTTCGACCCGCGCCTTTTTATGCCCCTCTGCCATTGCAGAGCATGCGCAATCCCCGCCTCACCGTGGACGGCGTGGTCATCCGCCGGGGCCATCTGCTGCTCATCCAGAGGGGCCGGGAGCCCTTCAGGGGCCGGTGGGCCCTGCCCGGGGGCTTCGTGGAGTACGGGGAGACGGTGGAGGCGGCGGTGGTCCGGGAGGTGCGGGAGGAGGCGGGCTTGGAGACCAGGATCATCCGCCTGCTGGGCGTCTACTCCCACCCGGAGCGGGACCCCCGGGGGCATACGGTCTCCGTGGTTTTCCTGCTGGAGGTGGTGGGGGGCACCCTGCGGGGGGGCGACGACGCAGCCCGGGCCACATGGTTTTCTCTGGACGACCTTCCCCAGCTGGCCTTTGACCACGACACCATCGTCCGGGACGCACTGCGGCACCTGCAAGAATAGGGCGGGCCGGCTGGGCGGGGCGGAGGGGCGGCGCTCACTGGTGATATCTGAAGCTGGGCTTGTCGCCCAACTCGTCCTCTTTTTTCAGCACGTTGTCCACGATGTCCCCGGCCACCTGGTCGCTGACCTCGAACGTTTTCACCAGATACTCCCTTATCTGCGCCCTGCTCTGACCGCCCTCTGCTTTTTCCTTCACGATGTCTGCCACGTGCTGCAGCTGGGCCGCACCGTAGGCCTCCTCCAAGTCCAGTTTTTCTACCATGTCGTGCAGTGAAAATATGGTCACCGTCAGGGCGTCGCTGAACTCCTCCCTGTTCATACAGCTGAGGTCCAGGTCGGTGGTGATGGTTACCTCCTCGTCCTCCCCGGCAAGGCAAAACTTGGCCATCTTCCAGGTGCCGCTCATCAGCAGCAGTTTGCGGTACAGGGCCAGCCGCAGGTCGGAATCCATGACCGCCGTCTCTACGCCGGTGTAGATGGTCAGGGAGGCGAACTTTTTGTGCAGTCGCACCACCAGTCTGTAGGGGAGGCGGGGGTTTTCCCCCAGCACCCAGATGAGGTCCTCCCCCTCCGGCTGCTCCGTCCTCTTTACCTCTACCTCCCAGGCCTCATCCAGGGGCTTGTCGGAATCGGCAATGGCCTCTCTGAGCCACCCGGCTATCCTGTCCGCCCATTCCTCCAGCATGCCCCAGTGTGACGTGCTCCCCGCCATGAATGGCGGGGCTTCCTATGAGGCGGAGGGCTGGCGGAAGGAAGTCAATGTGGTCTGATGGACATGGTGGTTTTTCACGTAGTTAATGGT
>DSCA01000184.1 GCA_011049295.1 Thermoplasmatales archaeon | reverse complement strand
GGCCATAGAGAGCAAGCTGGGCGACCGGGCCGTCTACGGGGGTACCACCTTCAAAAAATAGATTAATTTAAATAGCGCCAGCAGCATGGTAACCGCTGAGACCATGGCTCTGCGGAGTGGGGAGGAGGATAAGCGCCTCCTCGGCCGGCCCCTGGAGGAAACCGTCAAGGTTCTGACCACGGTGCTGCTGGTGGCCCTGTCCCTCCTGCTGATGTCCATCTTTACGCTGGAGATACGGGACTACGCCTTCTACATGCACTTTCTCTACCTGCCCATCGTGATATCCGCCTTCTGGTGGGGCAAACGGGGGGCGGTGGTGTCCGTGGTGCTGGCCGGGGCCCTGCTCCTCGTGAGTATGGGGCAACAGGAAAGCGCCTCCCATCTGCTCTCCAGCACGGTGGAGGCAACCCTGTTTGTCATGGTGGCCCTGCTGGTGGGCACGCTGAGCGACGAAAAAAGCGCCGCCCTGAAAAAAGAGCAGCGCTTCAAAATGGAAACCGCCCACTATTTCTTCAACCCCCTGTGCATAGCGGAGGGAAACCTGGACCTGGCGCAGCAGCAGGCATCCCCCGACATCCGGAAGGAGCTGAGCGAGGCACAGCAGGCGGTGGAGCGCATCAAAAAGGTGGTCATCAACACGGTGGAGACGGGAGAAATTCACGAGTGAGGAGGCCGGAGGTCCCTATCTGAAGTGCACGTTTATCTCCTTCGCCAGTTCCATGCGCGGGAGTTTGGACCGCTGAGCCCGGATGCGGGCATCGTAGCGCTCCTCTCCGCCAGCCTGAGCGATGATGGCCTCCCCCTTCTCCCGCTGCCGGATGATGTTCACGTTCAGTTTGTTCACCGAGCCGGGAGCCAAAAAGAGGAGCAGCCGGGACAGCAGCCCGATGCCCAAGGGCAGGGACTCCGAGCGCCAGACGGTGCCCGGGACCGCCTCAAACCAGTTGCCAATGGAGCCCTCGCCCAGTGTGGTGATGGGGCTGCCCATGGCCGCCTGGCGGGCGGGGGTGGGGCCCACATTGGCCAGCATCCATGTTCCGTCCACGTATACCTCCACATCCGCCTCGATGGAGAAAAAGCCCAGGGCGTCGTACCACTGCCTGACCATGGCATCGTAGATGTCGTTGTACATGGCGGCGCTCTGCCGGGCTGAAAAAATCTTGTAGCGGGCCTTGATGCCGGCCGCCCGGCACAGGGCCACAAAAACCGAGTTTATCTGCAGACAGGTCCCGGTCCCCCGGCGGAGGGTGGAAGCCACCCCGTCCAGGGGCATGATTTCCAGCAGTATATTGCGCTTCACGAATTCGTGAGCCGCCCGGGCAAACTCGTAGTCGGACTTGGAGAAGGCACCCAGTTGGTGAGCCAGGGCTACGACCTCGGGGGCATGCGGGTCGCAGAACAGGGTGGGCCGGAGATATTTTTCGTCGACCGCGCAGCAGTCCATACCGGGGCGGTATTCGGGGAGCAGATAGCGACGCGGAGGACGGACGTACTGCTCCTCCCGGGGCAGCGCCTGATTAACGTTTTTAAGGGCCCCTGCACGGGTGGCCAGAATCTTGGCCAGGGAAAACGTTCCCCGGATGACCATCTGGACAAACTGCTTGGTGGGGATGTACCCCCTCTCCTTCATATCCCGCAGTCCAACCATGCTGCCTCCGGTGGTGCTATAAACGCTACCGGCCTCAAATAATTTATGCCGCCTCGTGCCCCCCTCCGTCACCGATTTTTAGCCATCTGCCGGCTGATTCTGGCCCAGGTGTCACGGAGCTCCACCGTCTGGTTGATTATCAGGTGGTCGCCGGCGGTATCGGGGTCCACGCAGAAGTAGCCCTGGCGCAGAAACTGGAAGCGCTCCACGGAGGCCAGCTCTCGCACCGCCGGTTCCACCTTGCACGAGGTCAGGGTTCTCAGCGAATGGGGGTTCAGATGCTCCTTGAAGTCACGCCCCTGGCCCGCCGGGTCCTCCACCGTGAACAGCCGCTGGTAGAGGCGCACCTCGGCGTCAACGGCGTGGGGAGCAGACACCCAGTGCAGGGTGGCCCGGACGCTGCGTCCATCCGGGGCGTCGCCGCCCCTGGTGGCCGGGTCCACCGTACACCGGAGGGCGGTCACCTCGCCGTCCTCCTTGATGGCCTCCTGGCAGGTGATGAGATAGGCATTTTTGAGGCGCACCTCGCGGCCCGGGGCCAGGCGGTAATATTTCTTGGGGGGATGCTCCCGGAAGTCCTCCCGCTCGATGTACAGCACACGGGAAAAGGGAACCTGCCGGGTGCCCGCCGCCGGGTCCTCGGGGCTGTTCTCCACCCCCATGTATTCCACCTGGTCCCGAGGGTAATTGTCAAGTATGACCTTGAGAGGATGCAGGACACCCATGTACCGCGGGGCGGTCCGATTTAGCTCATCCCGGACGCAGTGCTCCAAAAGCTCCATGGGTATGGTGCTCTCGCTCTTGGAGACGCCGATGCGCTGGCAGAAATCCCGGATGGCCGCCGGGGGGTACCCCCGCCGCCGCATGCCCCGTATGGTGGGAAGCCGCGGGTCGTCCCATCCGCTGACCTGGCCCCCCTCCACCAGGCTGCGAAGCATGCGCTTGCTCATCACCGTGTAGGTGAGATTGAGCCGGGCGAATTCAATCTGCCGGGGACGATACACACCCAGTTGGTCCAGAAACCAGTCGTACAGGGGACGATGGTTCTCGAACTCCAGGGTGCAGATGGAATGGGTTATGCCCTCTATGGAATCCTCCAGACCGTGCGCCCAGTCATAGGTGGGATAGATACACCACCGGTCTCCGGTGCGGTGATGGGTGGCCCGGAGTATGCGATACATGACGGGGTCCCGCATGTTCATGTTGGGATGCGCCATGTCAATCCTGGCCCGCAGCACCTTTTCGCCGTCTCCAAACTCTCCCTCCTTCATCCGCTCCAGAAGGTCCAGGTTTCCCTCCACCGGGCGGTCCCGGTAGGGGCTGTTGGTGCCCGGCTGGGTCAGGGTTCCCCGGTACCGCCGGATTTCCTCGGCGCTCAGGTCGTCAACGTAGGCCCTCCCCTTTTCCACCAGCTGCACTGCATACTCGTACATCTGGTCGAAATAGTCGGAGGCAAAAAACAGGCGGTCCTCCCAGTCGAAGCCCAGCCACCGTACGTCCTCAATGATGGACTGCACGTAGGTTTCCTCCTCCGTGGAGGGATTGGTGTCGTCAAAACGCAGGTTGCACTTGCCCCCGTATTCCTCGGCGATGCCGAAGTTAAGGCATATGGACTTGGCGTGCCCTATGTGGAGAAAGCCGTTGGGCTCGGGGGGAAAACGCGTATGCACCCGGTCATATCTGCCGGTCTCCAAATCATGGTTGATAATGTCGCGAATGAAATCGGTGGAGGACTCATCATTCATGGCGCATCGCCTCTCATGCTCATGCCCATAGAAATTTTTTTGTTATAAACATTTGGGTGAAAAAGCAGCCCCGGCCAGATTCGAACTGGCGCCAAGAGATCCAGAGTCTCTTATGCTAGACCACTACACCACGGGGCTGGCAGTCCTTTATCGCCGCCCAATTCTAAACGTTTTCGGTCCCGGCGGGGAGTATCCCAAACGTTAAAATACGGCAGATGCTCCCCCGGCATGATGCACCTCTGCGTCCACACCTTCCGGGAAAAAGACGGCCACATGGAAGCGACAGCCACGCAGGGCGCCGGTTCCCCCGCACCTCCGGACGCATCGTCATGGGACGGCGCAACCGACCATCGACTCCTGGTCATCGTGGTCACCGCGGATGACCATCCCCCGGGGGAGGCCATGGTCGCCATCAACGTCTCGCCGGCCATTATAAAGGGATGGGCCATATACCAGATGGAAAAGGTGCGCCTGACGGAAGGAGGCATGATTGGCGACAAGCGGGCCGTGTTCACCGTCCAGCGGCTCACCCCCCGGGAGCGGGTGCGCATCGACCTCCTGGTAAAGGGGCCACCAGGAAAAGAACAGGTAACCCTTACCTAAACGTCCCCCACAAACGAGATGACGCCAAATGCCAAATGGGCTAGGCCGGAATCGAACCGGCGACCTTTGCCTCGTAAGGGCAACGTCATAACCCCTAGACCACTAGCCCTAGTTGTCAAACCTTTTGACCACTAGCCTTATGCCTTTCTGCTATTTTTTTCTTGCGGCCCATGGGAAATAGACATTGCCATGAAAACCTGTCCTTACTTAGTTGTCAGATAAACGTGCTAGTAGTATAATTGGTTACGTCTAGCTCAACGTCGTTAAATGATAAGGGTAACATAAAGTTTACTTCCGCTCGCAGTAATGATACGTTCTCAACAGTGGTATCAATATTTTTCTGATGGTTGGTTTGAAGCGTTCTCTGGCCCTTAACAATTAGATATCTTACGTTGTGTTTGCGAGACCCGGCTGACTTATTCTTGTTCTTTTTATTTGGGAAAAAATAGTGGGGCATCAAGCCCCCTTCGGGTAAAGATGGTATCCTGAAAAAGCAATAACGATGCTTCAGGTAAGGTCACTCAATATCGTGATCTCGGTGGTCTATGCTTACTAAAACACTCCTTGCAGTACACAGGTCGTCCTTCAGTTGGCTTGAAGGGTACTTCACATTCCTTACCACAGTCGGCACACGTCGCTTTATGCATTTCTCTTGGCGGTCGGTCATAATGACGGCCACCACGTTCTTCTCTATACATTTTTTTACCTTTCACTCCACTCGGGGTAGAGTAGGACTGCATAACCCTATCTTCTATTAATAGTTTGGCTATTTCTGCTGCGATACATCAAGGCCAAGTTGTTCCACCAGTTCCTTGTAGCGATTCCGGATGGTCACCTCGGTGACCCCGGCCACAGCAGCCACGTCACTCTGAGTTCTAGTTTCTCCTGCTAAAAACGAGGTGATGTAGATAATGGCTGCTGCTATGCCTGTGGGGCCACGCCCGTTCGTCAGCCCCTGTGCCTCCGTTAATCGAAGCAGTTCCAGAGCCTTGAGTTCGATATCTTCACCGAGCTGCAGCTCATGGCAAAAATGGAAGAGGTAATCCTGTGGTTGGAAGGGAACGAGATTGAGTTCTAGCTGCCGAGACATAAAACGATAGTTTCGCCCAATATCTTTCCGATCCACCCCCGAGGAATCCGCTATTTCGTCCAAGGTGCGAGGAACATTGCATTGCCGGCACGCAGCATACAGGACAGCAGCAATGACCGCCTCAGGGTTTCTTCCCCGTATCAGACCTTGTTTCACCGCTTTCTGGTACAGCATGGCGGTTGCTTCTCGTACCCGCCGAGGCAATTCCATGCTTGACACAATCTTATCACATAGAGACATCGCTGAGGATTTACTCAAAGGTTTCTTTCGCATGCCAACTCGTTGCTGCCATTTCCGCAACCGATAGACTCCGGGGCGATTCCGAGGTGGGATCGATTTACCATAGCTGTCTGTATTCTTCCAGTCAATCACGGTGGGAAGGTCGGAGGGATGCTTTACCGGTGCTCCGGCACGAGCCACCTTATTTCGTTCTTCTTGGTCAAAAGCTTGCCATTCCGGTCCTTGATCGATATACCTATCCTCAATAACTAGTCCACAGTGTGTGCATACCAATTCTCCCCGCTTATAATCACGAGGTATGCGGGTAGAACCACATTCAGGACAGTGTGTAATCTCTTCCAGCTTCACCCTTTTATTTTCAGGCATTGTCACAATCCTTTAAACCAAAAAATCTATCCGGGTGATCGTATATAGCTTTTGACCGAAGGTTTAGGCACGCTGTCGTCAAGACAACCGTACTCACCCTGTAGGAGCCATCCAAAATCATCAATACCTCAGTGTCTTCGAACCTGTGCGCCTACCACCGTAGGCACTGGAATATTTTTTGTACTGCCGGAGTGCTTTTCCCCTCCCTCCGACAGCCCTTACAAAAGGAACATGTTTAAAATCGGGCATATCCACCCGATTGATATTAAGTCCATGCTCTTGTTGCACTCGCCTGAAATTATCGTAATCCCGATCGGTGAGAAGAGTGACTGCATGGCCATTCTCTCCAGCTCGTGCAGTTCTGCCAATGCGATGTACATATTCCTTGCCGGTCTTGGGTACATCATAGTTGTACACATGCGTAACATTCTTGATATCAAGGCCTCGTGCAGCAACATCAGTTGCTACCAATACATCGGTTTGATTGTTCTTTAGGCCGTTGAGCGAATCAAGTCTGCTGGTCTGATTCATACCGCCATGCATCACTGCCGTGTTCACGCCTTGTTTTCTGAGATTTTTGGTGACAATATCCGATTCACGTCTGGTGGCACAAAAAACGATGGCCAAACCGGGAGTACTAGTTTTGAGGAGATGGACGAGCAGAGAAAACTTCTCATTCTGAGGAAAGACATCATAGTAAAATTGGCTTAGTTTCTCAGTGTCGACAAGAGCACGGGTTTTAATAATGAGGGGTTTTCTCAGATGTCTATTCATGATGCGATGGATATCTTCAGAGATAGTGGCGCTGAACATGAGGGTTTGTCGCTGTTTTGGTGTGTATCTTATGATTGTTTCGACATCATGTATAAAACCCATATCTAGCATCCTATCAGTTTCGTCGAGGACAAGAAACCGAATATTTCTCAGATC
>DSCA01000210.1 GCA_011049295.1 Thermoplasmatales archaeon | reverse complement strand
ATTATAGACCTTCCAATTCGTTTGAAGTTTACGGTCTATCCGCTTCTGCTTCTTGCATCCCATCCGTTTGCTACATAACGGAGCCCCTTTATTTACTTACCGGACAACGCCTCCTGCCGAGTAAGATTTTTAATTCCCTGGTCGGTCTTAAAATGATATTTCACCCAGAAATAGTCGTGGGCCTCGTTGTACCACATAAACGTATGGCTGCTATATCCATTCATATGTCGGTAGGTGGCGGGAATGCCACGGTCTGAGAAGAGAATGGTTACCTGGTGAATTGACTCAGGTGTCAAGGAGAGGAAATCCCAGAACATATCGGGGTCTTTACAGTTGGTAGCCGGGTTACGCTTTTGGGTATGAATGAAATCAGGAAATTTTAACGGGTCACGTATGAAAAAAACAGGTGTATTGTTACCTACAAAATCATAATTGCCCTCCTTGGTATAAAACTTGACCGCGAATCCCCGCGGGTCACGCTCAGCATCTGCCGACCCTTTTTCACCGCCCACCGTAGAAAAACGGGCGAACACCTCGGTTCGTTTACCCACCTCAGACAGAAACTTGGCTTTCGTGTACTGGGTGACATCGGCAGTCACCTCAAAATAACCGCCGGCGCCAGCCCCCTTGGCGTGCACAACACGTTCAGGAATACGCTCGCGGTCAAAATGGCCCAACTTCTCAAGAAGATGAACATCCTGCATCAAAACAGGTCCCCGTTCCCCTGCGGTGAGACTGTTCTGGTCATCGCCAACCGGTATGCCAAAAGCAGTTGTCAATTTCCCTTTTTTGCCACTGTCAACCATGATTCCTCCTCACTTTTTTTGTTACTTCCATAACAAGTCGGTTGTTAATAATCTTTACCTCGCAAAAATCTTCGCTTTTAACCCAAAATTTAACCTTTGCAAGCGGCTCAAGTCCTCCCTTCTCCTTTGCTCATGTCAACCTCTACGTTATCAACACTGCCTGTCTCGCTGCGTTTTTTTGCCCGGCAGCTTTTTTGGATTATGATAAAACTAAAACCTTATTTAGGGGTTGTCCTTTCCACTGATGGTGCTTTGAATGAAGGACGTCGCTGAAGTGCGTGAGTTAAAAGAGAACAGGTACATCATTATCGATGACGAGCCCTGCAAAATCATCAGCCTGACCACCTCCAAGCCCGGGAAGCACGGAGAAGCCAAGGCCCGGATTGAGGCCGTGGGGGTGTTCGACGGCCAGAAGCGCAGCATGGTCAGCCCGGTGCGCCACAAGGTCAATGTGCCCATCATCGACAAGCGGACTGCCCAGATAATCGCCGTCATGGGGGACAAGGTCCAGCTCATGGACATGGAGACCTACGAGACCTTCACCATGGACGTCCCCTCAGAGTTCAAGGGCCGGCTGGAAAACGGAGAGGAAATCCAGTACCTGGAAGCCATGGGCAAAAAGAAAATCACCCGGGTGTAGTTTTTTTATTTCCTTTGCGGGTGCCTAGTCCTCCACCATGTTCAAAAAGTACTGGTGGATGCGCACGTCCTCGGTGAGCTCCGGATGGAAGACCAGCGCCAGCTTGTTGCGGCAGCGGGCCATGACCATGCCCTGGTCCATGGCCGCCAGCACCTGGCAGTCCCGCCCCACCCGGCGAATCAGGGGGGCCCGGATGAAGATGCCCGGAACTGGGTCGCTGAACCCGGCCACCTCCAGCATGCACTGAAACGACTGATTCTGCCGGCCGAAGGCGTTGCGCTCCACCGCCATGTCCATCAGGCCCAGGGTGGGCACCTGGTCGTCGACCACCTCGGTGGCCAGCAGAATGCAGCCGGCGCAGGTGCCCATCACTGGCAGCTCCTCTGCCCGGTCCAGAATCTCCCTCCACATCCCCGTCTTCTGCATGAGGGCAGAGATGGTGGTGCTCTCTCCTCCGGGGACAATCAGGGCGTCCACGTCGCCCAGCGTCTTGCGGAGGGGCACTGCCCGCCCCTCCCTTCCCAGGTGGTGCAGGGCCCGCTCCACGGCCACCAGGTGCTCCTCCACCGCTCCCTGGAAGGCGGTCACTCCCACCGTGATCATGCCAGCTCCTCCGCCACGTGGTCCAGGTCGCATCCGCACATCTCGCTCAGCCTGGCGTGGAGGGCCTGCACCCTGTCCGCTGCCTTATCCCCTGCCTGATGCCGTATTTTTTGGACCGCCTCCGCCAGGGGGCGGTAGTCCAGGCCGGTGAGGTTGTCGGCGTGGGCCACGATTTCCTCCTCCAGGGTCCGTGGCATGTAGTCCCCCGGGGGGAGGCCCAGGCTCTCTGCCTCCCGGGGGTCGATGCCGGCGCCGGCGTGCCGCTGGATGATGCCCACCACGCTGTCGGGCAGCCCCAGCCGGCGGGCGATGGCCGCCCCCTCCGTGATGTGGTGGATGTGGTGGGTGGAGGAGCGACCCACGTCGTGGAACAGGGCTCCCAGGGAGACGGCCTGCAGGTCGACGGCGAAACCCCGCTGCTGGAGCCGGCGGGCGATGGCCAGAGCCAGATGCTGCACCTTTTCCGCATGCTGGATGACCTGCTCTGAGCAGCCCACGTCCCGGAGCACCTGGCGGTAGTCACGCTCCACCACCTTTTTGCCCCGCTCCTGGGGAACCACGGTCAGGGGGCCGAAAAAGTCGGTGTCCATCCATCTGCCCTCCGTTATCCGGTCCAGAAAAAGGGCCAGGGCTGCCACCTCCGAGTGGGGCTGGTTGCCCACGGCCACGTTGTAGTGGGCCCGCTGGTAGAAGTCGGCGGGCACCTTCTGGGAGCCCACCAGGACCAGCACCTCATCCTGTCCCCGGATGTTTCCCATGACCTCCGGCAGGGGCTGCCCGTACATGGTGAGATGCACGATGCAGCCCTTCCAGGAACTGAGAAAGGGACGCCAGGGGGTCCCCGAGGAGACGGCGAAGCTCCCGCCGAAGCGCCGGGTGATGTCGGCCACCACGTTTTCGATGCTCTCGTCCCGGGTGTCCATGACCATGCGGCGGGCGCCGAAGGCCCGGGCGGTCAGGGCCAGGTGGGTGGTGATGCGTTTGTCGCGGGCCGGACGATGGCCGTAGCGGTAAACGGTGACCTCTACCATGTGGTGGACTCTTTCTCTTGCAGCGGGTACAGCAGCAGGGTGGTGCAGCCGGCGGCCATGAAAAAGGACACTATGGGATGGAACTGGTCAAAAAAGGACAGGTCCGGCATGCGGAAGGAGAGAATCATCAGGATGACGGCCACCATGGTCAGGATGCCGCCGATGAATCCGCCGGCCGTGGGGCTGATGTCGAACTCGTTGGTGATAAGGTCGAAGGCCACGAAGATGCACCACACGGTTACCCCTCCCAGGATGCCGGTGGCGACGGTGTAGATAAACAGCAGGGTGGGCTCCCAGTCAAAGTTGTACAGGGTGAAGAACCCGATGTAGAAGGCTAGCCCCGTGAATCCCAGTCCTGAAAATAAGGAGAGCAGCCCCTTGTTCATTCGCATAAGGGGAAAGCAGGACATCATTAATAAACCTTATTCATTGTGCCGAGAGACAGGGTGGTCACCCCTTCTAGCACTGGGCAGGAAAACGAGGAAACATCCCGTGTATCAGGGGGAACAGGAAAAATCGAAAATAAATTATGTCATGACCACCAATACCAGACTGTGGGATGGGACACGCTCAGGCAAGCAATGCACAGGCTGTGGCACCTCTTTTTTCCCGACCGTTACACCTTGTCCGTCTTCCTTCTTGTCCTCTTTGTTTTTTTGACCATTTTCTCGGCGGGATTCTACCTCAACGACGAGATGGAGCAGGGTACAAACCTCTACAATCTCCTCCGGGGAGACCTGACCATCGAGGAGATACCGGAGCACTACTATGTCTCACAGAGCGGCATACGTCTCAATCCCCGCTTTGAGGAATACGGTGGACACCGGTACATCGCCGCCTCCCACGGGATGTCCGTGTTCTCCCTTCCCTTTTATTACGGGCTGGCAGCCGCCGATGCGGTGATGGGAGTCGAGGTGTTCTTTCCCCTGCTGTGGAGCATGGCTCTGGGCGCACTTTTGTATCTTTCATCGGACTTTATCGCTCTATACGTCAAGAAGAAATGGCCTGATATGCAGGAGGTGAAGAAGAAAATAGGGTGGATGGCGATAGGCGCTCCCATTGTTCTTTTTATCGTCAACCTGTGGCTGCTGCAGCCCCTGAGCTTCGAGCTCTGGGGTCCGCCCATAGCCATGCAGTTCATGAGTCTCACCTTCGTGGCGCTGGGCCTGGCCGTGCTGTTCCGCTTTTTCCGGCTCTACTTCACCCAGCAGATGGCCTTTTTGGCCTCCTTCGTCCTCCTGGCGGCCTCCCCCGTCGCCTTCTGGGCCATCGGGCAGAAATACCACGGACTGAATTTCGCCCTGCTCATCTTCGCCTTTGCCGCGTTCTGCTACGGCAAACGGGAGAGCCGGACCCCGTACCACTACGCCGGCTACGTGTTCGCCTCGCTGGCGGTGTGGGTGCAGCTGTACTCGGGAGCAGTCATCCTGCTCTCGCTGCTGGCCGTCGACCTGGCCACCGCCAGAGGGCAGCGCCTGCGCACCCTGTCCCTGGCCCTCGCCGTCACCCTGCTCTCCCTCACCCCCTACTTTGCAGAAAACTACCTCACCTACGACAACCCCCTCTACCCGGGTTACATCGCCAAGGGAAACGTCAACGTCATCCCCCCTGACCCCCCGGAAATCCAGGTGGTTTATCCCCTCAGCGGGGACACCGTCACCGGCAACGTCACCGTGCGCTACAACGTGAGCAGCAACACCGAGAGCTCCACCGTCACCTACATCAATGCCGCCGGCAACCAATCCCTCCTCCTGCACCAGGACACCGGGCCACAGGTAACCTGCTCCTGGAACACCACCGCCGTGGACGAGGGGCTGGCCGTCCTCCGCATCACCGCCCGCACCTGGCGTGGCGACACCACCGAGAAAAACGTGAGCGTGATGGTGGACAACAGCCCTCCCTCCCTGGAAATCCTGATGCCCGCGGAGAGCAGCGTCCTCTCCGGCAGCTACCGCCTGCTCTGCCACGTCACGCCCGACGTCGGAGTCATCAACTATTCCCGCTCCCGGGACGGCACACAGTGGCAGGCTCTGGGAGCCGACACCACCCCCTATGACTCCTACACCTGGAACACCACGGCGGTGCAGGGAGACCACTGGCTGAAGGCGGAGGCCATAGACGGGGCGGGCTATACCGCCTCCCATGTGGTCCCGGTGACCATTGACAACTCCGGGGAGCATCTCATCCTGCAGAGCCCACAGGACAGGGAGGCCGTCTCCGGCACCTGCTCCCTGCAGGCAGTGGTCCCCCCCGGCGTCAGCCGGGTGGCCTACCAGTATCGCCTCAACGGCACCTGGCATGACATGGGCATGGACGAGACACCGGAGACACCCTATACCTGGGACACCTCCGGTTTCACCCTGGCCACGGTGGACATCCGCTGCCTCGGATACGGAAGAGGGGAGACGGCAGCCGTCGACGTCAACAGGGACATCCTCATCGACAACCGCCCGCCCAGCATCGCCATCCAGTCCCCCTCGGCCGGAGAAAAAATATTCGATGCGCCCGTCATCGCCTACAACGCCAGCGACAACACGGCCTTCGTGGAGGCCTACCATTCCCCGGACAATGCAACCTGGAGCCTGATGGGCGTGGCAGCCGGGGGCCAGTCCCTCATTTTGCCGGAGAACCTCTCCATGGGCAGGGCAGTGGTCAGACTGGTGGCCCATTCCCAGTCGGGGCTCACCGCCTCCCACCAGGTGTCCTTCGTCATGGCCCAGCGGGAGGAGATGGGGGCCCTGGGCAGGCTGGCCTTCATCGTCAACTCCCTGGAGGTGGGCTGGAATTTCATGGAGAGGGTGAGCGCCCTGGGCCAGCCGGAAAAAATACCCGTCAACCTCTACAAGTCCTTCTTTGACGCCCGGGACACCCAGGCCCGCTTCGCCTTTTTTGTGTTCACGCCCTTCCTCATCCTCTCCCTGTTTGCGCCCCTGGCCTACCTCCAGAAAAAGAAAAAATTCGGCCTGCCCGACGCCCTGATGCTAACCTACATCGTCCTCCACCTGTTTATCTTTGTCAACGTCTCCACGCGACAGGGAGGCGGCTACGACATGCGCTTCTATCTCCCCTTGCACCTGCCCTTCCTTTATTTCGGTATGGTGGTGGCTGAAGAGGTGATTAGCGTTAGGGTGTTCTCCGTGGTCAAAACGTATCTTGTCTCCCTGGTAGCGCTGCTGCCTCTCTTTCTTTTTGTCGATTGGATTACCACTCTTAACACCTTGTCTCGCAGCGTGAAGGCCAACCACTTTTTTTCGGTGAGCAGAATTTTTTCTGATGTCTTGATGGTGGTTTTGTTTACAGTCTTTGTTCTCTATCTGGCCCACAAGAGGGGAATGGTCGGGCTTTTCACGTCACGGGGTGGAGGCGGGGATGCTCTGAAGGCGACTCTGGAGGCCCTGGTGGGCGTGGCATTGTTTTCGGGAACCATGATACTGGCGTTGACGATGATTGTGTATTCTCGAGGGCTACCGTCATCATTCAATGAAAGTGATGGCGTATTTTCACTTGTTACCCAAGTTTGACAGTTTGTACACTAATTTTGCCGGGAAAATT
>DSCA01000058.1 GCA_011049295.1 Thermoplasmatales archaeon | reverse complement strand
TCGGAAACGATATATTGTCGTTCGGCTTTATACTCCGTGTTCTTAGGGATGTTTGTCTTGTAGTCATTCACAATCACAAACTGAACTAAGAACACTATTTTTACCCTACTGTCAAAGTTGGGTCAAAAAAGCAATTTCTAATGCCTATCAGGCCAAGAGAACAGTGCCGGATGCATTATTTTTTATTGTTACCAGCCACAAGCCATCTGGCGGCAACGCGTTGTGTATGTGTACCCTTGCGGAAGGCGATATCGTGGATAAAATTGTAGATGTCACCAATAAAGATGATTTAGACCGCATGGCCAAAATGATTAGGGACAAAATTTCTTAAAAGTTGTCTATCGTTTGCTGGTACAGGTACTTTTTCACCCGTTGTCTTGCTTTTTTAACATAGTTGCTATCGATATCAAAACAGACAAAATGCCTGTTGGTCTGAACAGCCGCTACGGCCACTGTCCCACTCCCACAAAATGGGTCCAGTACTACATCTCCCTCAAATGTGTATAATTGAATCAATCTGTAGGGCAATTCCACCGGAAAAGGAGCAGGATGCCCCACCTGTTTGGCTGATTCTGTCGGAAACGACCATATGCTTTTTGTGTACTCTAAAAATTCATCTTTTGATATGGTGTCCTCTCGCTGATTGTTCTCCCTGCTAAATGTTTGTTTAGAGAAAACCATGATGTATTCATGGACGTCTCTCAGGATGGGGTTTTTTGCAGACTGCCAGCTTCCCCATGCTGTTGATGTGCCAGCACTGGCATCTTTATTCCATATTATTTCCCCCCGCATGAGATATCCAATATCCAGCATGTCCTGTATGATAAATGAATGCAAGGGGATGTACGGTGATCGGCCCAAATTTGCAATGTTAACGCAGGCTCGCCCCCCAGGTACCAATTTTCGATATGTTTCGCTGAACACCTCTTTTAATAGTTTCCTGTATTCTTCCAAGGTTAGATTTTCATCGTATTCCTTTGCTGCCACATATGGCGGTGATGTCACCATTAGATGGATGCTGCAATCAGGTAAAATACTCATGTCTCTGCTGTCCATGCAGCGAACAGTGTCTATGACCTTTTTTGGTATCTCCTGCTCCACGTAGGGTACTTTCTTTCCTTTTTTTATACCTGAATAAATTTTTTGGGAATAAAATGGCGTTGAATCATGGTTCTCCCGTTTTGATACACCGTAATCGCTCGTTTTGGTGCCCCTTTTATTCATTCAATCCCCTTCTTTTTTGGCTCAACCATAATGGTGATGTTGTTGTTTTCTGCCTTCAGTGTCCAATCTAGCTCATCGCCTTCTGAAAGTCCGAATTGACGAACAATACTAATTGGAACGGTGGTCCGTAACGACTCGCTTTTACCGGATGCTCTGGTGAGTGATGTCGAGTAGCCCATAACAGTCAATGCACAACAGTTTATAAATTTTTACACCTATATATAAACATATTTTTACACCTAAAATTTAAATATGGATTCCCTAAACCATCTCCTTGCCGCTACTCATCATTTACCCCACGTAATTGCACCAGAATCCTCCCACCATAACCTTTAAAAAAGGAGGGGGCCATTCGCCCCTCGGACCATGCGCCATTTACAAAAAGAAGACCTGGCCCTCATCTTCGCCTCCGCCGGCTGGTTTCTCGTTCTCTCCGGACGCTATGCCATATCCACCCTCCTGGTGCACATCGAGGCCAGCTTCCACATGGACCACGCGGTGGCCGGCACGGCTCTCACCGCCATGTGGTTCTTCTACGGGCTGATGCAGTTTCCCTCCGGCATCCTCTCAGACGTCAAGGGCAGAAAGCTGACCATCACCCTGGCCATGCTGACCTTTGCCGTGGCCTACCTGCTCATCGGCATATCGGTGCACGTCCTGATGTTTGTGGCCGTGCTGGTGATGCTGGGAGTCGGGGCGGGCAGCTTTCCCACCGCGGGGATTGCCATGCTCTCCGACCTTTTCAAGGAGAACCGGGGCCGGGCCCTGGGCATTCAGTCCAGCGTGGGGTCGATGGCCGGCCTCATGCCCATCCTGGCCCCCCTGATTGCCGTGTACAACTGGCGTTTTTTCTTTGTGGGCTGGGCGGCCGTCAGCCTGACCTGCGCTTATCTCACCTTTGCCCTGGTACCGGAGACCACCCGTCTTCCCTCCCGGGTGTCGGTGGGAGAGCGGCTGAAGGACGGCCTGTCCGTGTTCAGGGAGCGGGAAACCCTGTTCATCTTTGCCATCAACCTTACGGTGACCATCACCTGGATGGGTTTCACCTCCTTCTATCCCACCTACCTGATTGAGGGCAAGGGGTTCGCCGAGCTGGAGGCCGGCATCTGCTTCGCCCTTCTCTCCTTCGGGGGCTTCGTCCTCAAGCCGGTGGTGGGCTCCCTGGCCGACCGCTATCCACCCCGGTATATCGTGTTCGGGCTGAGCAGCATGGCCGCCACCGCCACCGCCCTCCTGGTGTACACCCCGGCTTTTCCCGTGGCTCTGGCCCTCAGCCTTCCCCTGTCCGCCACCACCAGCATATTTCTGGTCAACAACGCCTACCTCATGCACCACTGGGAGGTGCGGGGGCGGGGGGGAAAGCTGGGCTTCTACCGCTCGGTGACCATCCTGGTGGGCAGTCCCACCTCCGCCCTGGTCGGCTACGCCGCCCACCGCTACGGCTTCGACCTGCCCTTCGCCCTCCTGGCCGCCCTCCTGGCCCTGGCCGCCACCGCCCTCCTGGCCTACATGGAGGTGCAGCGCCGACGGAGGAGGCGGGAGGTACCCGCCTAGACCGGCATCCTCGGATTCCGGTCCCTGTTCAGGACCGCTTCTCTCCCCCCTCCGCCATAAAATTTTTTCCAAAATACCGGCCCGTGAAGATGAACGTGTGGTCCACCAGCATCACCTGCAGCAGGCAGTTCAGGTCGTCGTCCTCCATTTCCCTCACTTGGTCCAGGGAAAGCCCGGTGAGCTTTTCGGCCGCCGAGCCGTTGATGACCACGATGTGGGGCGAGGTGTCCAGGGTTGCCTTTATCCGGAAGTCCTCCACGGGTTCCACCTCCAGGTGCACCGGGCAGTGGTTGTCCACCAGCACGCGGTTGCATTCCGGGCAGCGCTGGATGTACCCGCTCCGGGGCACAATCCCGGTTACCCGCCCCTCCAGGGTGTCCACGGCGGCCACGGGCAGGTCTCCGGTGAGCCTCTCCACCTTGGTCCTGCTGTTGAGGTTGACCTGCAGCTGGCCGCTCCAGGAATCGACCACGGCGCCCTTCAGCAGGTAGCTGCCTCCCTCCCTCAGCGGCGGGACCTGCGACTTCTTCCAGGCCACGAACTTTATGCGGCCCGTCTCGTCTGCCAGGAGGCCGGTCTGGGAAATGGATTCCGAGGACGCATCCCACACCTGGACCACCTTGGCCTTCAGCGATACCCACTCGCCGTCCTCCTTCAGCTCGCCTATTCTTCTTTCCTTCACGGGCATACCGATACAGCACATCCCCGACGGCGGTTATAACTTTTTCTTTGCCCGCCGGGCCCCCTCAAAAATTTTATAGGTGGGGCCCCATTTCAATAGTGAGATTATGGCCGACGAGAAGGAGGATGTGGATTCCATTGTTGACGACGTGATGACCTCGCTGGGCGACGAGGTGAGCCGGGACCAGGTGAAAAAGAAGCTGCAGACCTTCCTGGACTACGGCGTTCCCCTGGACCAGGCCCGGCAGGCGGTCCTCAAAAAATTCGGTGCCGGCAGCGCCCCGGCCGGCCTGACCACCAAGAAGCTGGCCGAGGTACAGCCGGGCGACCGCCGCCTGCAGGTGACCGGCAAAATAGTGGCCATCGAAAAATGGGATGTGGAGGTGCGGGGGGAGCAGCGCACCATCTTCCGGGGCCTGATTGGCGACGACACCGAGGTGTTGCCCTTCACCGCCTGGAAGGACTTCGGCCTGCAGTCCGGGGACGTGGTGACCCTCAAAAACGCCTATGCCAACGAGTGGAGCGGCCAGGCCCGCCTCAACATCTCGGAGTGGACCGAGGTGAGCCCGGCGGAGGTGTCCATCCAGCTGGCAGAGCGCACCCCCCAGCGCTTCAAGGTCATCGACCTCCGGCCCGGCCTGTCCAACGTGGAGGTCAAGGGCAAGGTGCTGAGCCTGGAGGAGAGGGAGGTCACCGTGGACGGAGACTCCAAAAAAGTCTATACGGGCCTCCTGGGCGACCCCTCCGGAAAAATCCAGTACAACGCCTGGCACGACTTCGGCCTGCAGGAAAACGAGGTCATCCAGGTGAGCGGCGCCTACACCAAATCCTGGCGGGGGACCCCCCAGCTGGTGTTCGACGAGCGGGCCACCGTGAAAAAGCTGGACGAAAAAATTGCCACCGAGGACATCGCCCAGCGGCCCGTGTCCCTCTACAAGGTGGTGGAGGGGGGCGGGGGAGTGGACATCATCATGGAGGGCTCGGTGATCGAGATACAGAGCGGCTCGGGGCTGATAGAGCGCTGCCCCCAGTGCAACCGGGCCATCCGGGACGGCATATGCGTCATTGACGGCGAGGTCACCGGCCAGCCCGACCTGCGCATCAAGGCGGTGGTGGACGACGGCACCGGGGCGGTCACCGCCATCCTGGACCGGGAGATGACCGAGCAGATGATGGAAAAAACCATGGAGGACTACCGGCGCCTGGCCAGGGAGCAGGGGGAGGAGGCGGTGGACCGGGAGATACAGCAGCGGCTGATGGCCCATCCCATCCGGGTAACCGGCAACGCCCTGGCCGACGACTACGGGGTGACGGTCATCGTGCGGGATGCCACCCTCATCATGCCGGACATCGCCGCGGAAAGCCAGCGTCTGCTGGAGGAGCTGGAGGTGACAGAATGAGGGAGCCGGCCCTGCGGGTGTTCGCCGGAGAATACAACGAGGCCACCCACCAGGTGGGCGGAGAGGGTGAAAAGGAGCCCTCCTACATCCTGACCCCTCTGGGGGCCATGGTCAACCGTCTGTTCATCGTGGGGGTGCTCACCGACGTGGAAAACGTCTCCGCCGAGGGAGACATGTGGCGGGCCCACGTGTCCGACCCCACCGGCATCTACGCCGTCTATGCCGGCCAGTACCAGCCGGAGGCAGCGGCCTTCCTGGCAGAGGCGGACACCCCCAGCTACGTGGCCATCACCGGCAAGGCCCGGGGCTACGAGCCGGAGCCCGACGTGCTGTTCGTCTCCGTGCGCCCCGAGGTGATATGGGAGGTGGACAGCCAGTTGCGCGACTACTGGATACTGGAGACCAGCCGCCACACCCGGCAGCGAATCGAGGCCGTGGAGGAGGCCCGGCGCATGAACCCGCCCTCCAGAGCCAGACTCACCGAAATCGGCTACCCCCCGGCCCTGGCCACCGGGGTGGTGACGGCCCTGCAGGCCTACCCGGACGTGGACCTGGAGCACTACCGCTTCCTGCTGCGGGAGGCCCTGTCCCACTTCAGCGCCGGCAAGATTTCCACCAGCCAGGAAATCGACGAGGCGGAGGAGGCCGTGCTGGCCCTGGTCCGGGACTGCGAGGGCGACGACGGAGCCCTGTGGGATGAAATCGTGGAGCGGGGAGAGGAGCAAAAACTGGAGCGAACCCTGGTGGAGGAGGCCCTGACCTCGCTCATGGACAAGGGGCTGGTCTACGAGCCCATCCTGGGCAAGCTGAAGACTACCTGAGCACAGCTGTTTTAAACCCCCCGTGCCATGGTTATTGGGTAGAGCATGCTGGACACGGCGCGCAAAGGATTCTGGGTGGCCCTGGGAACCCTCTTTGTAGCCCTGGGCATCATCGGCATCCCACTGCCCCTTCTGCCCACCACCCCCTTCCTTCTGGCGGCCGCCGCCTGCTACCTCCGGGGCTCGGAGCGCATGCACCGCTGGCTGCTCACCCACCGCTGGCTGGGCCCCTACGTCCGCAACTACCTGGAGGGGCGGGGCATCCCCCTGCGCACCAAGGCCCTGGCCATCGCCCTCCTCTGGCTGACCATTACCACCTCGGCGCTGTTCTTCCTCCACCACTGGGCGCTCCGGCTCATCCTCTTCATCATCGCCATTGGGGTCACCACCCACCTGCTCCTGATGAAAACGCTTAGGGAGTGAGAAACCGATGGCTTTGTATGCGCTACCGCTTGAAAGGTAGGCTTGGTGATGGATTGACATCATCTATGATTGGGCGTGGTCTGAATTGGCCTAATTGAAAGCAAGCAAACAACATGTAAAAATATAGATATATATCAAAGAAAAAATGCCAATAATCTGGCCATTGCCGAGTTTGTAAGGAGAATATTTTTTACAAAAGACAAAATTGATTTCTAAAAACGAACATGGGGGGAGCAGAAAAACGGCTACCATTAAAAACGTAACCCACTTGTTGTTCCACAGGTTATCAATTATAAAATTATGTGCAGAATGAAGCATTATAGCTATAGGGATAAAAAAGAAAAATTGGTTTCGATGGCATTGGATTAGTGTATTGAGCAGAGCAGAACAAATGAAACAACACATACTGGTTTAAAAGCTAGGCAGAGAAAACACATGCAATGCCCAAGTAGTCGTCTATAGCACTAACAAATACAGTATTGAGAGTTTTGAATAACCCCTAATAGCAACCTATATCTATTCGTTTTCTAT
>DSCA01000051.1 GCA_011049295.1 Thermoplasmatales archaeon | reverse complement strand
TTATATAGGTGTTTGACATGAAACCTCAGATGGCATATGATAGGGCTATTACTGTCTTCTCCCCCGACGGCAGGCTGTTCCAGGTGGAATATGCACGGGAGGCCGTGAAGCGGGGAACCACCACCGTGGGCCTCAAGTTCAAGGACGGCGTGGTGCTCATCGTGGACCGCCGCATCACCTCCAAGCTGGTGGAGCCCTCGTCCGTGGAAAAAATATTCGCCATAGACGAGCACGTGGGCTGTGCCACCTCCGGCCTGGTGGCCGACGCCCGGGTGCTGGTGGACCGGGCGCGCATGGAGGCCCAGGTCAACCGCATCACCTACGACGAAAAAATCGAGGTCAAAACGCTGGTCAAAAAAATCTGTGACTTCAAGCAGACCTACACCCAGTACGGGGGGGTGCGCCCCTTCGGCACCGCCTTCCTGATCGGCGGGGCGGACGAGGCGGGCCCCCGTCTCTACGTCACCGACCCCTCCGGGGCCATGATGGAATACAAGGCCACGGCGGAGGGCAACGGCCGGGACGCAGCCATCGCCTACCTGGAGGAAAACTACACGCTGGGGAAAAGAGATGCCGCCATCGTGCTGGGCATCAGGGCCCTGTACGAGGCCACGGACAAGGAGCTGGACAAGAGCGCGGTGGAAATCGGCGTGGTGAGCGCGGGCCAGGCCTTCCGCATCCTGCCCGAGGAAGAATGCGAAAAATACTACCAGCAGGCAGTGGGTGAATAATGGTGTCCCTGGACGAAGCGGTGACGGCGCGCATCGAAAAACACGGCATGCACTTCGAGGTGCTCATCGACCCTCAGGCGGCCGCCGACTTCCTGGACGGCAAGGAGATCAATCTGGCGGAGAGCCTGGCCACCGACCTGGTGTTCAAGGACGCTAGCAAGGGAACCAAGGCCTCGGAGGAATCCCTGCAGGAGGCCTTCGGCACCACCGACCTGGAGCCCATCGTCACCACCATCGTCAGAAAGGGCGACATCCAGCTGACCACGCAGCAGCGCCGGGATATGCAGAAGCGCAAGCGGGCCAAAATAGTCAACGCCATTGCCCGCACCGCCATGAACCCCCAGACCAAGCTGCCCCATCCCAAGGACCGCATCGAGCTGGCCATGGAGGAGGCCCGGGTGCACATCGACCCCTTCAAGCCGGTGGACGTCCAGGTCAAAGAGGTCATCGATGCCATCAGACTCATCATTCCCATTTCCACGGAAAACGTCAAAATACGCATCCGGATACCGCCCAAGTATGCGGGCCGGGCCTACGGCGAGGTCAAGTCCTTCGGAACCATGATCAAAGAGGAATGGCTGAACGACGGCTCCTACAAGTGCGTCATTGAACTCCCCGCGGGGATGCAGAGCGACCTCTACGACGTGCTCAACAGCATCACCCACGGGACAGTGGAGACAGACATCGTTTAGTTAGTTTGGAGGAAAAATATGGAAAGAAAAATTGTGATACCGGGCATGCAGGTGGGCACCACCGAGCAGCACAAGCAGGGACGCGGCACCTTCAGGGAGGGTGACAAGATATTCGCCAACCGATTGGGCATCCTGGAGGAGCGGTCCGGCTTCGTCAATGTCATCTCCCTCTCCGGGGTATACGACCCGGTGCAGGGAGACACGGTCATCGGGGTCATCGAGGACGTGTCCAAGATGAGCTGGCTGGTGGACATCAATGCCCCCTATCCCGCCCTGCTTCGCGTGGACGAGGTCCCCTGGCGGGTGGAATACGGAGAGACCGCCAAGTACCTGAACATCGGAGCGGTGGTGGTGGTCAACGTGGCCTTTATCAACGAGGCGCGGAACATCGAGGTTTCCATGAAGGGAAATCACTGCAAAAAGGTGGAGGAGGGAATCATCGTGGACATCCAGCCGTCCAAGGTTCCCCGGGTCATCGGCAAAAACGGCTCCATGGTGTCCCTGCTGCGCGAGCATACGGGCTGCTGGATATTCGTGGGCCAGAACGGTCGGGTGTGGATAAAGGGCGACGATGACAAGATGTCCCTGCTGGTGGAGGCCATCCACAAGATAGAGAGGGAGGCCCATACCCCGGGACTGACCAGTAAAATTGAAGCATTTTTGAAAGGTGAGCGTGATTAAATGGAACTGATAAAAGACGGAAAACGATTGGACGGCCGTAAGCCCGACGAACTGCGGCCCATCAAAATAGAGGCGGGACCGCTGCACCGCGCAGACGGGTCATGCTATCTGGAATGGGGCGGCAACAAAATCATTGCCGCCGTGTACGGACCCAAGGAGGCCATACCCCGCCACATCCAGAACCCCACCAGAGCGGTGATAAATGCCAAGTACAACATGGCCTCGTTCAGCGTGGGAGACCGCAAGCGGCCCGGCCCGGACCGCCGCAGCCGAGAGATATCCAAGATTACCTCGGAGGCACTGGAAAACGTCATCCTGACTGAAATGTTTCCCCGGGCCATGATTGACGTGAACATCGAGGTGCTGGACGCAGACGCTGGCACCCGCTGCGCGGGCATCACGGCGGCGGCGGTGGCCCTGGCCGACGCGGGCATCCCCATGGAGGACATACCGGTGGCCTGCGCCGCCGGCAAGGTGGGCGACACCGTGGTCCTGGACCTCATGGGCGAGGAGGACCAGGAGGGACAGGCCGACGTACCGCTGGCCATAGCTCCCCGCACCGAGAACATCCTGCTCCTGCAGATGGACGGCCACCTGACGGTGGAGGAATTCGACCGGGCCCTGGAGCTGGCCATGAACGGCTGCCAGCAGATTGCCACCATGCAGAGGGAGGCCCTCATGAAGAAATACCAGTCATTTGAGGAGGACTGACCATGAACATTTCCAGCATTAAAAAAGACTACCTGTACCGATTGGCCAAGCAGGGCAAACGCCCGGATGGACGTGCCACCAGCGAGTACCGCCCCATCACCATCGAGCGGGGCGTGGTCAACATGGCCGAGGGCTCCGCTATGGTGAGCATCGGCAACACCACGGTGCTGGCCGGCATAAAAATGGACCTGGGAGAGCCCTACCCGGACACCCCCAACAAGGGGGCCTTGAGCACCGCAGCGGAGCTCATTCCCCTGGCCTCCCCCGATTTCGAGTCCGGGCCTCCCCGGGAAAACGCCATCGAGCTGGCCCGGGTGGTGGACCGGGGTATCCGGGAATCCGGAACCATTAACCTGGAGGAGCTGTGCATTGAGCCCGGGGAAAAGGTGTGGGTGGTGTTCATCGACATCCACATCCTGGACTACGATGGAAACCTGTTCGACGCCTGCTCCCTGGCGGCTTCCGCCGCCCTCCTGGACGCCCAGATTCCCAACGAGCGGTTTGAGATGGGAGAGAACCGGCCCCTGCCCGTGCAGGACCCGCCCATCAGCTGCACCTTTGTGAAGTACAACGGGACCATCGTGGTGGACCCCTCGCTGGAGGAGGACGAGGTGGCAGAGGCCCGCTACACGGTGGCCGTGGACAAAAACGGCGACATCCGGGCCATGCAGAAGGGCCTGAGCGGCAGCTTCACCGTGGACGAAATACGGCAGAGCATCGCCACCGCCCGCCAGATGGCTCCCACCATCCGCAAGATACTGGAGGGCTAACATGGCCAAGCGGACCAAGAAGGCTAAGAGCACCGGCAAGTTCGGCGCCCGCTACGGGGTCAAGGCCAGAAACAAGTACCGGAAGATTGACGAGAAACAGCGCAAATGGCACCTCTGCCCCCAGTGCGGCCACCAGAAGGTCAAGCGGGAGGGAACCGCCATATGGGTGTGCCGGAAGTGCGGGGCCAAGATGGCCGGCGGCGCCTATCTGCCCCAGACCGATGCCGGCCTGGAAGTGAAAAAGACTCTCCGGAGCGTCGTGGCCGAGGAGGAATGATGGCCTCGTACAAGTGCGGACGATGCGGCCGCACCGTGGACATCGACCCCGAAAAAATGGGCATCAAGTGCCCCATCTGCGGCAGCAAGACCTTCTACAAGGAGCGGGGCACCGTGGCCAAGAGAGTCCAGGCCCGGTAATGCACACCGCCCGTCTCACCGTCACCGGCCCCCGCCGCCCGGTCATCCGCCGGTCACTGGAGCAGGAGACAGCCCCCCGGGCCGGCATCATCATGCAGGACCATCCGGAGCGGGAGGCGCTGGACATCGTGATCACCGCCGACTCCGCCGCCCACCTGCGGGCGGCCTGCAACTCTTTCCTTCAGTGGATAGACCTGGTGGAGCGCATGGGGGAGGCGGTGGAGAGCCCACCCTGACGGGCACAATAATTTTAAGGCCCCCGGGCATTAGGGGCACCATGTACAACTCAGTGGGACGAGACCTTCCCGAGCAGGTGGCCGGGCGCACCCTGCAGCCCTATCAGGGGCCCGCTTCCTTTAGACCCACCGGGCGACGGTACGGACCGCCGCTCAAAGCCGTGTTTCCCGGCGAATCCAAGGTCCTGGGCTCCCTCCGGGAGGCCATCACCAGGACCGGCCTGTCCGACGGGGACACCATCTCCTTTCACCACCATCTGCGCAACGGCGAGGCGGTGGTCAACATGGTGGTCAGCGAGCTGGCCCGCCTGGGCCTGAAAGACATCACCCTGGCCCCCACCGCCCTGTTCCCCGTTCACGAGCCCCTCATCGAGCACGTCAAAAACGGGGTGGTCACCGCCATCCACGGCAGCCTGAACGGGCCGGTGGGTGCCTTTGCCTCCCCAGGCGGCGTGTTCAAGGAGCCCACCGTCCTCCGCTCCCACGGGGGGCGGGCCCGGGCTCTGGCCTCCGGCGACCTGCACGTGGACGTGGCCTTCATCTCCGCTCCCGTCGCCGACGACTACGGAAACTGCAACGGGGCTTTCGGAGACTCCGCCTTCGGGGCCATGGGCTTTCCCGCTGCCGATGCCCGCTATGCCGACCAGGTGGTGGTGGTCACCGACAATCTGCAGCCCTACCCGGTCACTCCGGCCTCCATCTCCCAGACCCAGGTGGACTACGTGGTACAGGTGGACTCCATCGGGGACCCCCAGGGCATCAAGACGGGAACCATGGAAATCACCAAGAGCCCCTCCCGCCTGATGATGGCCCAGCAGGTGGTTCGATTGCTGGCGGAGGCCGGCATCATCACCGACGGCTTTTCCTTCCAGGCGGGTGCCGGGGGAACCAGCCTGGCGGTCACCAAGTTCCTGCACGACTACATGCGGCAGCACCACATTACCGGCAACTTCGTCATGGGGGGCATCACCGGTTTCGTGGTGGACATGCTGGAGGACGGCACCATCTCCACCATCCTGGACGCCCAGAGCTTTGACCTCCGGGCCGTGGAATCCATTCGCCGCAACCCCCGCCACGTGGAGGTGTCCCACATAGAATTTGGCGACCCCCACACCGGCGGCTGCGTGGTCAACCGCCAGCAGGCCTGCTTTTTGGGGGCCACCGAGGTGGACGTGGATTTCAACGTCAACGTCAACACCCATTCCGATGGCATGCTCCTGCACGGCATCGGCGGCCACCAGGATGCGGCTGCCGGCTCCGACGTGACCATCATTCTGGTCCCTCTGCTGCGAGGACGCATTCCCGTGGTCAGGGACCGGGTGACCACCGTTTCCACCCCCGGGGACGTGGTGGACGTCATCGTCACCGACCAGGGCATAGCGGTCAATCCCCGCCGCGACGACCTGCTGGAGAGCCTCCGGGGCAGCCACCTGAACCTGGTGGACATCAACGACCTGTATGCACGGGCCACCCGCCTGTGCGGGGAGCCCCGCCGCCCCGTCCTGGGAGACGAGGTGGTGGCGGTGGTGGAATACAGGGATGGAACCGTGCTGGACACCGTGCACAGCGTGCGCGGCTGGTGAGCCTCCCCTGCCCGGCAGGGGCGGGAAAACATTGATATGGCTCCACCGGTTGGCTCTACTGCATGCACCCCCGGATAGCCATGGTGGCCGTGGCGGCAGCCGCAGCCGTGGTTATAGCCGGCAGCGGCTACACGTATTATGCCGATGTGTCCGCCATCAGGGACAGTCAGGTGCAACTGGAGAACGTACGTCTCACCTCCCTCCGCCTCACCCAGGCCACCCTGGCCCTGCAGGTGACGGTGGACAACCCCTCCGGCAGAGACATCTCTGACCTGACGGTATCCTTTGACATCCTGCTTGCCGACGCCTTCGTGGGCAACGGGAGCTTTCCGGCCCTGTCCGTTCCCGCACACGGTCAGCGCACCCGGGACCTGAATGCCACGGTCTATTTTGCCCAGCTGTCCTCCGCCGTGATTTCCGCCCTGCAGCAGGGCCGGTTCGTGGTGGTTCTCCGGGGAACGGTGGAGGGGCGGGTCCTGCTGGGCCTGACCACCTTCTCCCAGTCCTTCTCCACCTCCTACGTTTTCTCCTGAGAAATGCCCACGGTGGCACAAACGATTAAATACGGTTTCCAGATGTTACTGTGGAGGCAAAATGCATTATGCAACCCCAAGAGGTGAAAAAATATGACCAAGTCTAATGTAAAGAAGACAGGGGCAGTACTGGTAACCGCATTTTTCGTTTCGCTGGCTCTGCTTTCCATGGTTCCCGGTGCTACCAACGAGGCACCCCGTGCCACCCAGGACCGACAGCCGACCCGGACGGTGGACGATTTTCTGGGCAACGAGCGGCTGGGCACCGCCCAGCCCTACGACAC
>DSCA01000102.1 GCA_011049295.1 Thermoplasmatales archaeon | reverse complement strand
TTAAAATAGGTGTGGGCATTGTGGTGGTTGTAATGATAACCATTCTCGACGGATACACGGATGAACCAGCCTGTCTGGGCGTGCCCCCATACATCGCCCCCTCGGTGCGCTACGCAGGCGGGGCCATAGCCAGCGCTGGGCACCAGTGGCAGTACCGCACGATTGATCAGTGGAGAAGCGGGGCATCCATCGACGGCGATACACTGCTGGTTATCGCCGGGGCGCTGGTACCGGGGCGGTATCTGCGGGGTATGCCCATCTCCTACAATGAGTTAAAAAAAATTGCGGAGAGCTTTTCCGGCACCGTCATTTTGGGGGGGGCGTCCGCCCGTTACGGTCTTGGCCGAGGCGGAGGAAAAACGGCACGTGCGGTCACGTCACTGGTGGACTATGCGGCCAGCGGCGACGTGGATGCCTTCATATATGATTTTTTGTATGCAGATGTAAGACAGCGGCAAAGAACGCTCCGAGAGTGGCGAGAGTGGAGTGCAGCGGGCAGCCAGGTGGTCACCCATCATCCCGATTTTCCCCAGCCCCTTGTCGCTGAAATAGAAACCTTCCGGGGATGCCCCCGCTATATCACCGGCGGATGTTCCTTCTGCATGGAACCGGAGATCGGCAAGCCGACGATGCGGGAGGTAGAAGATATCGTGGCGGAGGTCCAGGCCCTTTACCAGTGCGGGGTGCGGAATTTCAGGTTGGGCGGGCAATCCTGTTTTTATTCCTACGGTGCACACGGCATGGGAAGAACAGAGGTCCCCGAGCCTGACGTGGGAACCATCAAGAAACTCCTCACCAGCATCCGCCAGGTGGCACCGCAGCTGCATGTACTGCACACAGACAATGCAAATCCTGCCGTTCTATCCGAGTTCCCCGAAAAAGCCCGGGAGATAACTGAACTGATTGTTGCGTACTGCACCGCAGGAAACACGGCGGCGCTGGGCATGGAAACCGCCGATGAGCGAGTGATAGAAGAGAACAATCTGAATGCTACGCCCGAGCAAACACTGAAAGCTATAGAAATCATCAACGAAAAAGGGAAAAGGGGGGGAAGAAATGGGCTGCCCGTTTTTTTGCCGGGCCTAAACATACTGTACGGTCTTCCCGGCGAAAGTACCGCCACCTACGCCAAAAATCTCAAATTTTTGCATTCAGTAAAAGAGGCAGGATGGTGGCTGAGGCGGGTCAACATCCGGCAGGTGGTAGCCATCCGCCTGCCGCGTATACCCGTCAATCCACACCTGTTTTACAAATTCAAAAAAACAGTCAACGAGCAGATTAACAGACCCTTCCTACAAAAAATTGTACCCTGTGGTACCGTGCTGCGGGATGTTTTTCTAGAAATTAACCGGGGAAACACCACGTTTGGACGGCAAAGCGGGTCGTATCCGCTGCTGGTCTGTTTGCCGTACAAAAAACCCCTCCGCACCTGGACAGATGTAAAAATACTTGACCATGGCTACCGAAGCGTTACAGGCATAGAATATCCCCTCAATATAAACAAGGCAAGCCTCGACGCCCTGTCGCAGCTGCCCACGGTGGGCCTCAAAAGAGCAGCTAGAATAATTCAACATCGCCCGTTCGGAACAACCGAGGAGGTACAGAAAGCATTGGACGAGCAGTTTGACATCCAAGATGTTGCCTCATGGATATCTTTCAGTTAGTTGCTGACGCCAGGAATCTTCCCGCAATTGGCGAAGGTGGATGCTGGTAACAGATGTCTTTTCTTTCAGAAGAGATTCCAGACCGCTGAGGTGTCCCTCCCCTACAAAAACCACCAGGTGCTCATAGATGCTTAATGCCTTTTCTATCTGTTCTGCCATGAAACGGTTGCGCTCATCTATGAAAACGCTGGCCATCTCCGGAAAATGGGCGTCTAACTGCTCCAGGTATGACACGGGATCTGCCTCAAATGATGCCACCTCTGCTTCCACCCTCTTTTTTCTTATACCGAAAGATAGTAGGCCCCCCAATGCCAGAGAGATCTTTTTCTTGAAACTCATTCTTTTCCAGAGTTTTTCGAACAACAGATGGACATCCATATCAATACATATGACGCCGATGTGGCGCCTCTGGGCTGCAGATAAAGCCGCTTTCATCTCGGCGCCCGTGGTTACGCCATATTTTTTGGCAATCCGTTGCTGCGCAGTGGCCAACAGGGTATAAAAAAAGGGCTGTTGACGGGGGCGAGAAGGACACAGCAATGCCTGCAGCCGCTTCCTGTCCAGTTCCAATGCTATGGCGTCGGGGGATGTATACTCTATGAGGCCTGCTACCTGCCCGGAAATATCGAATACGTGGCCCACCCCCACCAAAGTCACTCGTTTTCCCATATCAGCCACTGCACCAGTTCGTCAACACCTTGGTCATGCCTGGCATCGGTAAGGAAGTATCTTTGAGGAGCGATTCTGTTCAGGTCCTGCGTGATGTGGTTTATATCAACATCCATATACCGAGCAAGGTCGACCTTGTTGATAACCACGAAGTCCGCTATCTGAAAAATCAAGGGATGTTTGCGCACCATATCCTCTCCCTCCGTAACCGAAATAACTACACCCCTCCGATCGCAGCCCAGCGCAAAATCGGCCGGGCACACCAGGTTTCCGATGTTCTCCACAAACAGTATGTCGATGTTCTCCAAATCCAATTCTTCGAGAGCATGCTCAATGAGATGGGCATCCAGATGGCATTCTTTCCCCGTGTTGATGTTCACCACCGGTACATGGTGCTGCCTTATCCGGTTGTAATCGTCGTCGCCGGTGACATCCCCTACAATAACCCCCACGCGCTTTTTTCCAATAACTTTCTCTATCATCCGCTCTATCAGCAGGGTTTTACCCGAGCCGATGGATCCCATGATATCGACGGCAGTAACCCCGTGTTTTTTGAGAAGGACATTGTTCGCATCGGCAATTTTTTTGTTCTCTGCAAATAAGTCCCTGCTCATGGAAACCTCTATTTTATGCATGTTCTACTCACCCTTTTTTTCGCTATTGTACACCCGGACGGCATCCAGAAGTCCGTGGGCATAATTAATACATCCAAAGGCGGTAAAAAAATCTTTTTTGGACAGATAATGCTGGGCGTCACGATAATATCTTTTGGCCATATCCACTGCTTCTGTGTCCTCCAGTCCCTGCAGATGCTGCTCGAACAGGGCCAGGTCTTTTTTTATTCTTTCTTCTCTCATGCTCATTCCCTACAAAAACGGACCTGCAGTCCCTGTTTCTCCAGCCGTCCTTTGATGCTCTCTTTCATTCGGTCACTGCAGCACACATATGCTTTATCCTTTTCACTGTTTTCCATACGAATCAATTCCACGCTTTCTCGCAACACCGCAGCCACGCTTTCTTCGTTCATGGCGCAGGGAAACGTAATCTCCATGTATATCTTTTCCGGCAGCATGGCATAGAGCATGTCTATCAGTCGGTCAATGTTGTGGCCGGTGCGTGCCGACAAAAACAGGGAGGGCCTATCTCCAATCACCCTCCGCATTTTTTCCCGTTTGGACGCCCGCTCCTCAGGGGTAAGCAGGTCTGACTTGCTAAATCCGATAACGATGCTGGGGGTGTGGTGCATGCTGGTTACTTCCTGCAGGGAGGTGAGCGCCTTTCTCTGCATGTCTTCGATGTCGTCGCTGGCATCAACCAGTAACACGATCACATCAGATAGATCAATTTCTTCTAAGGTGGAATGAAACGCATCCACCATCCAGTGCGGCAGATCTTGGATAAACCCCACCGTATCGGTGACCAGTAGAGGCATAATTCCGTCGTGATCTGTCTGCTGCAGCCGGCGGGTGGTAGTGGAGAGGGTAGAAAACAACTGATCATCCACTTTGACCGTTTCATCCGTCAGCTGGTTTAGCAAACAGCTTTTGCCGGCATTGGTGTACCCTACCAAAGAAACGAGATAAAATCCCGTGTGGAGCCGGTGTTGGCGGCGGGCTTTTCGCTCCTCCTCTATTTTTGTCAATTCCGCCTTTATATTCTTCATCTGCTTTTTTATCCTCTCATAGTAGCTGGCCACCTGGTACTCGCCGCCGGCCAGGAATCCCGGATGCTCGCCCGTTTTCGTTCGGTGAATCAGCTCCCTAATGTACGGCCGCTCGTACCGGAGGGACGCCAGTTTAACCTGCAGCCGTGCTTCTTTGCGCTGAGCCCGGTCGGCAAAAATATCAAGAATGAGGCGAAGGCGGTCGTAGACGCGTATCTGCAGGTCCCGCTCCAGATTATACCACTGGGATGGCCGCAGCTCCCCGTTTACGATGGCGCATTCCACGTCGTGGTCGGCCAGGTGCTCCTTTATCTCTGCTATTTTACCCGGGCCGATATATCGTGCGGCGTCGGGGTGGAGACGCGGCTGTACGAAGATTCTGTCCACGGCGTACCCTAGGGAAGAAGCCAGATGCGCCAGTTCGCTGCAGTCGTCGTGAAGAGAGATGATGAGTGCCGTTTTATCGGCCATCACGGCTTAATGGGTAGGGTAGTTATTAAAGTTTCCAGTGGAAATAAGGGGGTGTGGGTCATCTGCCGAAATCCATAAGGCTGGCATGTCCATTTTGTAGGTTCACAATGGGTACTTTTGCCGGATCGGGGACAAAATTCATCATTTTTTGGTATTCGGTCTGAGCCTGCCATGTTGAAGCATTTATGAGAAGCACCCCCCGATATCTGTCCAGGGCAGTGGTGTGCACGTGCCCGGTCACAAATATGTCGGGTACGCGATCGATGACCATGTAGTCCTTTCGCTCCGGGGCGAGAGGAGTGACGTCACCGTAAACGGGTGCCAGATGGCGGCATTGCAGCATAATCTTCATAATGTCGGTTGGTCTGTTCTGGTCAATACCCAGGCGCGTTGAAAAATCGAAGAGGGACTGGCCGTGGTATACCAGCATTTCTACTCCCTCCACCGAAAGATAGCAGGGGTTTCCAATGAACAATGCGTTGACGTCGGAAAAAATATCCCGCACGTCATTTTCAAACGCCGGTTGGGGAAGGGCCAGCCGGACCGCGTCGTGGTTCCCTGGCTGCATAATAACAGTGATGTGGTCGGGGAGAGACTGAAACTCTCTGGCCAGTGCCTCATACTGTCCGTAAATATCCTCGATGAGAAGATCCTCTTCCTGGTGGGGATAAATGCCTATCCCCTCCACGATGTCGCCGGGCAGAATGAGGTATTTAATTCCCTGGGCCACTTTCCTCTGCCGCTCATTTCCCGCTTTGCCGCTCACCCATCGAACAAAGTGCTGCCACTCTTCCTGCAGAAATGTTTTGCTTCCAATATGGACGTCTGACAGGAATGCCACATATCCCTCACCGGAGGCAGTCTGTTTTTTTTTGTTTACCGGTATGTCGGGTCGTATAATGCTCTCTGCTATGAGAAGGCCCCCACGCCCGCTTTTCCCGGTTATGCCGATAACTTCGTCCTCCACCAACGAGGCTGCCACGCCCATCTTTTCCTCAGGAATGTAAACCGTGGCTGTGTCGCTTTCATCTTCGATGTCAACCAGCACACGCCCGTTTTTACTCCGGTTAATGCCGCTTACCATGCCGATAACGCTAATCTCGCCCTCTCGCTGCCGTGCGTTTTTCAGGAGGACCACATTTTTCATTTCCTGGCGCCTGTGCAGAAGGTTGTAGAGGCGCTCGTACCGGTCTTTGAACAGGGTGGCAAAGTCATACATGGATCCCTCGCAGCAACTGTTGCCTGTTACGTCCTCAATTATCTCAATGTGGCTCCCGGAAGTGACCGGGGCCTTCATTGGTTTGGGTTTGACCTCCGCTATCTGCCTCCCATCCAAAATCTCCTGTACATCGTCCAACAGTATGTTGAGCGGCTTTTCATCATAGCAGTCAAGAACCTTTTTTGCATTACGCAGACACTGCCCCTGCTCCACAATAAAATCCACTGCCTCTGACTGAATGAATACGCTGTTTTTCTGGAAGTATTCTATAACCTTCCGCCGCTCGTCCATTTTAGCCGGTATGGACATGTACCAGGTGAGCATTCCCGTTCCGTGGCGACGTGCCCAGCATTTTTCTCAATTCCGTGACCCCCTGAGCACCACGAGTTCCCGATCGGGCTGCTCCCTTCCGGGCCTGACCCCTTGGCCGGAACCAAGATGGGCTGCCAACCCTCCGACTGGCAGGAACCACCACCTCTGGTCCCAGGGGACGGAATTTCATTGTCCAATGCTGGATCGCCAGGGAACTGGTATGCTGCCCCGGTGACTTCAGCCCCGACGTCAAGGCGTTTTTCGGTGGCAGGAGACGCCTAGCCTCCCGGCCTAGTCCATGACCTTTAGCCAAACCCCTAATATCGCTCCGATTTAATAACGTTTACCATGGGTGCCGGAGCACCTCAAACTCGTTCTTAAAGAAGCGGTAGAACAGCCAGGCCAGCGCTCCCGTCAGAAAGGCCACATCCCGGGCTATCTTCCACAGGTAATCTATCTCTTCGTTGGAGCCGTGCCAGTACCCCGCCCAGTAGGCATCCTGCGCTAGAAACACGATGGCTATGATGAGCACGGCCACCACCACAATATCCACATAAAACAGCCATCGTCTCCATTTCTTGGGCTCTACTTCCATGCTGTTTTCCCTCTCTCGCTAGATATAAAGAAAGCGCACCGTATATAAAAGGTTGTGGTTTCTTTTGGCGTGCGGACTGTTTCTCATTCCGCCCGGAAAT
>DSCA01000181.1 GCA_011049295.1 Thermoplasmatales archaeon | reverse complement strand
CGATGCAGAGACGACCATTAACTACGTGAAAAACCACCATGTCCATCAGACCACATTGACTTCCTTCCGCCAGCCCTCCGCCTCATAGGAAGCCCCGCCATTCATGGCGGGGAGCACGTCACAGCGTAACCAGTTTGCTATGCCATCGAGGAGAACATATGACAAAGTGTGACGTCTGCGGGGCAGAGGTCCCCGACAACAATGTCAAACACGTGCACATCAAGGGCCACGTAAAAAAAGTCTGCACGGGATGCGTCACCGCCATCAAGGGGTTGGCGTAGCACCACTGGCCGGACGGGCCACCCGCCGGTATTTTCAGCCGGTGGCAGCAAAGGGCAGACCGTAGTGGTGGCCGATGAGGTGGTGATAGTCGTCCACGTCCATCAGGTTGCCGGCGGCCCGCTGTACCACCTCGCTCATGGCGGGATGGATGTGCATGGCCCGCAGCAGCGGACGCAGGCTGCCATCCGGGGTATACATGAGAGGAATGACCTCGTGGATGAGCATGGAAGCCCAGGGACCCACCATATGGGCACCCAGGATGCGGTGGTCCTCCGCGGCCACAATGACCTTCACAAAATAGTCCCCGGCATCCACGGCCAGGCCCTTTCCAGTGTCCTCGTACCGGTAAAACCCGATGCGGATGGCGTCCTTGCCATGGGTGTCTATGGCCTCTCGCTCTCCCATCCCCACCCCCGCCACCTCCGGGTCGGTGAACACGGCATGGGGAACGGCGTGGTAGTCGACCTCCATCTGCCGGTTGAACAGGGAGTTGTGGTACACTATCTCGCTCTCGTAGTTGGCCACGTGTTTGAACAGGTATCTGCCGGTGGCATCCCCTAGGGCCCACACCCCGGGCTGAGAGGTCCGGAGGTGTCGATCGGTCACTATCCACCCGTGCCGGTCGGTCTCTATTCCCCCCTTTTCGGGCTGCAAAATGTCGGTGGTGGGAGCCCGACCGGTGGCCACCAGCACCGTCTCTGCCACAAAGGTAGCCCGTGACTTCCGGTCCCGGTTCACGGCGGTGACCCTTATCTCTTCTCCCTCCTGCTCCACCCCGGTCACTTCGTGGCCGGTAACCATGCGCAGGTGCCCGGCCAGCTTGCGCCGAACCACCTCCGATATCTCGGGCTCCTCGTCGGGCAGAAACTGGGGGTTGCGGCCCACGATGGTCACCTCGCTTCCCATGGCGGAGAAGAAAAAGCCGTACTCGGCGGCGATGTACCCCCCGCCGATGATGACCAGGCTGGCCGGGAGCTCTTTGAGGTGGAGAAGGGTGCTGCTGGTGTGGTAGGAAATCCGGTCCAGGCCCTCTATGGGGGGAATGAGGGACCGTGAGCCGGTGCACAGAATTATCAGGTCGCTGCTGAGCCTCTGACCTCCCACCTCCAGCGTGCGGGGGGCCACGAACCGCGCCTCCTGCGGATAATAGTCAATCTGCTCCTCCTGCTGCAGGCTCTGACGGATGGCCTCTATCTGTCCGTCCACGTGGTCGCGCATCCGTTTCATGACCGCGTCAAATCGCACCCGGTTTACCTGGACGTCGATGCCAAATCTGCCGGCTCGCCGAATGGTGCTCATCACCTCGGCCGGATACAGCAGCATTTTGGAGGGAATGCATCCCCGGGTGAGGCAGATGCCCCCCGGCGGGTCCTTGTCGATGACCGCTATTTTGCCTCCGGGGTGCTGCTGCAGTAGGGGCTCCACCAGGTTGGTGCCGGAGCCGGTGCCGATGATGATGGCCTCGTATTCCTGCACCATGAGATGTTATGCAGACTCCGTTATTTATGGATTTAGCCCGGGAAAGCGAAACCTACTTGTAATGGCCAGGGTTGTGGATGTCGGACCCACATGGAGCACCGCATAGACGCATCGGAAGAAGACGATCTCGTGGCCCTGACCAAAAAACTGATTTCCATTCCCAGCACGGCGGAGCATGGAAGAGAGATCTATGACTTCGTCCAGGGCTACCTGCGGAAACGGGGGCTGTCACCCCGGCTGCAGACCATCAAAAATCCCTTCGACCACACCGACAGGTACAGCAACCTGTACGCCAAGCTGGGCACCGGCCGAGGACCCAAGGTTATGCTCAACGGGCATCTGGACACGGTGCCTGCCCGGGGAGACTGGTTTTACCCGCCCCACCAAGCCACCGAGGAGAGCGGAAAAATATACGGGCTGGGAGCCGCCGACATGAAGGGTGGATGCGCCGCCGCCATCGCCGCCGTGCTGGCCCTGGCTCAGCGCAGAGAGAGCATTGACGGCGAGTTGTTCCTGAGCTTCGTTTTCGGGGAGGAGTCTCCCTTTTCCCTGGGGGCGGACAGCCTGCTCAGGGAGCACGACATACATGACTACGACCTGATCGTGATTACGGAGCCCTCCCCCATTCTGGCCCTGGGTGACTACTGCTACACCCATCGCCGGGTACACAAGTCGTCTTTCCCCGTGCCCATCATCGGGGCGGAGGGGCGGATCATGTTTGAAATAGAGTTTTACGGCAAATCTTCCCACGCCTCCCACCCCTCCCACGGGGTCAACGCCCTGGAGGATGCCGCCCAGCTCATCTCCAAGCTGGTGGATTTCGACGTGTTTTCCAGCATCAAGATGGGGCGCGGCCACTACGTGGTGCTGAACATCGAGGGCGGAGACCAGACGTTTACCGTGCCCAGCTACTGCAAAATCCTGGTCAACCGGCAGCTGACCCTGGGGGAGGACGAGGAGTCGGCCATCCGGGAGGTCAAGCACATCATCGACAAACTGAACCTGCGCTCCCAGGTGAGCATAAAAAAACGGTTCTCGCCGTCTCCCGACCTGGAGTATCGCCCCTATCTGTTCGAGAGGAGCCCCCTTCTGGAAAAATTCATGGAGGTCCTGCCCCCGGCCAACGGAGAGCGCTGCCGGTTCACCACCAGCAGCGTAGGGGATTTCAACCTCTTTGCCACCCGCACCGGCGTTCCCACCCTGGTGTTCGGGCCCGGCGGAGGAAACATTCATGCTCCCAACGAATATGTGCACCGGCAGGAGGTCGTGCATACCGCCAATTACCTGCTGGAGTTCTTTATGCGCATATTTTAGCGGTGGCAGGTGGCGATGTAGGGGCTGGTAGAGGCGCTGACCAGGGCTCCGTAGTTCACGTGGAAGGAAATCACGTCGCCCACCCTGTATGTGTTGCTCTTGAGATGGAGGACCAGGTGGTCGCTGCTGCTGGCCACTATCTCCACGTCGGCGGAGCAAGGGGTCAGACCCTCCACCAGCACGTCCTGGCGGCCCAGGGCCACGATGCCCCGGCGGATGACGCCCCGGTCCTCAAAGGACGGCGTTTCTCCGAAGGCATTCTGGGAAACCCAGCCGTCGGGGACCGAGGGTTTTCGTTTCGTTTCTATCAGCTCGGCCTCCAGGGTGAATGCATCCTGGTGGGTACCGGGAACGGGGGTTCGCTCCACCGTCTCCAGCCCCAGCAAAATGGCCTCGCCCACCCGCAGGTTGTTGATGACCGTGGCCGGATGCTCACCCTTCAGCAGCAGGGGGATGTTGGCCGAGTTACCACCTCCCACCATGGAGAACCTAATGCCGCAGGAATCCTGCACATCCTGCACCACCTCCTCGAAGGCCCGCATTTTGTCCGCCGTGGGCACCACCCCCGTCAGGCAGGCCAGGTTGACCCCCATGCCGTACACCTCGATGCCCTCCATATCCAGGGCACGTGCCGTCACCTCCGGCAGCTCCCCGGGCATGATGCCCTCCCGCCGCTCTCCCAGCTCCACCATGAGCACCACTTTGTGGGAAACACCTCGCTCCACGGCCGCCTCCGACAGGGCCGCCATCACCGCTGGCTCCGTGTTGAGAGACACGTCGGCCAGCTCCACCGTCCGCTCCGCCTGGCTCAGCATAGGGGTGCGGAGAAGCATGAGGTCCGCCGTGACCCCGCCCTCCCGGAGACGACGGAGGTTGTTTAGCCGGGAATCGGCCAGGGAGGCGGCGCCGCCCGCCAGCATGGCTCTGCCCACGCAGGGGTCACCGCAGCAAGCCTTGGTGACGCCGGTGATGCTCATGCCGAAATCGGCGGCCAATCCGGCGATGGCCGCAGTGTTGTCCCGTATTTTGGACACGTCCACCACCAGGCGGGGATAGGGGGCTGGATAGTGCGCTCGATGTGTTGATTCCATGATGTCATCCTCCCTTTTCCAATGGCTCGCCCGTTATAAATCTACCCCTCTGCGAAGGGAGAGCGATAAACCTTTAAAAACCGCTTCCGGTTGGGGGGCATGCGCCGCCCTCCATCCCTGGCTCTGTTTATCACTCTGCCCATTATGGGGTGGGCCCTGGCCTTTCCCCTCATCAAGGTAGCGCTGGAGGACCTGTCCTTTATCAATCTCACCCTGCTCCGGTTCACCGTGGCCTGCTCGGCGCTGCTGGTGATCCTGGGGCTGCAACGCCGCCGGTTTGCACCCCTGCACAAGCGGGACGTGATTCCCCTGTTCCTGCTGGGCTTTTTCGGAGTCATGGTGTACCACCTGGGGCTCAACTACGGAGAGCAGTACGTGTCTCCGGGGGCGGCCAGCCTGATTGTGGCCACCATCCCCGTGCTCGTGGTGATTCTGGCCGTGATGTTTCTGGATGAGCGGGTTACGCCCCGCAAGGTAGGGGGCATCGGGCTGTCCCTGACCGGCCTGGTCATTCTCACCGTGTGGGGGTCCGAGGCTACCATAGAGGTGGACTACGTCGTCGGCGCTCTGGCCGTGCTGCTGGCGGCCGTTATGGGCGCGGTGTACACGGTGGCCGGAAAGAAAATGCTGGAGCGATACTCCGCCCTTTCTCTGACCCTCTACGCCATGCTGCTGGGGAGCATCGGGCTGCTGCCCCTGGTGAGGTGGTCCTTTGTGACCGAGGTGGCCTCCATGTCCTGGGAGACCGGGGCAGCGGTGGTGTTTCTGGGGCTGGTGTCCACCATCGTCAGCTACGCTCTGTGGTACATGGCGCTGGAGGTGAAGGGCGCATCGGAGCTGAGCGTGTACCTGTACGCGGTGCCGGTCATCTCCACCCTGGTGAGCTATCTGCTTTTCGACGACCCCATCACCCCGCTGTTCGTGGTGGGCGGGGGGCTGGTCATCCTGGGCGTGGCCGTCGTCAACCGGGCGCGGAGGGTGGTGCAGCCGCAGTGAAGCCGCAGGGACAGGCTGGAGACTCCGTTGCCCGTGAAAATGGCGGTCCTCCTGACCGTCAAACGGAGGCCGAACCTGGTCGGGACTAACCAAAAAAACGGGTACAGTCAGTGCTTACTTCCCTTTCCGCCGGCGTTTCTTAATCTTGTGCTTGCGAATCTTCCTGCGTTTCTGCTTTTTCTTGGTTCCCATGATGTACCTCCGAGAGAGGACCGAACACATATATCGCACCGGATATAAATATGTCTATCTTGGATGGTCATAAACCTTTTAATTTATACCCTGATGCTTTTGATATGGTGGCTGTAGACAGTAAGCCCAATGTGCTTAAAAACCTTTCAGAATACCCAGAGGTGCGGAGGTACCTGGCTGGTAAGTCCCTCAAAACTAAAACGGTCTACCTGAGCGCCCTGAGAAAATACGTAGAATTCAGGGGTTTGACTCCCACGGAGCTCATTGATGAGATTGACGCCGATAGGCAGCTGCCTGTGAGGGACAGGGGCCGGGTGGAGCACCATGTCAGGAGGTTCATCGAGTATCTGCAGCGTGACTATGAGTTGAAGGGTAAAGATGGCCTCCCATCGGGGGTGAGGGGGATGGCCCCTAAGAGTGTATCTGCCTACACGGGGGCCATTCTGAGTTTTTATGGCGCTAACAACTTTCAGTTGAAAATCAAAACTCCTCGGGGCGCCCCTAAAAAGGAGAACGTGAGAAAGCCCCTGAGGGCCGACAGCGTTAAGAGGCTGGTGGATCACGCCGGCAGCCTGAGGGACAGGGCCATCATTCTGATGATGTTTCAGAGCGGCATGGACATATCTACCGTCTGCAGGCTGGACTATGGCGATGTGGCAGACGGCCTCAGGAGAGGTGAGTGCCCCCTGGCCATCAATACGGTGAGGGGTAAGGAGCAGGTGGCCTATGTGACCTTCATTGGCCGGGATGCCGTGGAGGCTCTGCAGGCGTATCTGGAGCAGAGGGAGGCCCGGCTGGGCCCCATAGCGCTACGTGAACCCCTGTTCATCAAAGAGCAGAATAAAATAGCTCTGAGGGAGAGAATCAGCCCTAAGAACATCCAGGACATGATGAGGCAGCTGGCTGTCACGGCGGGGGTGGTCACCGATGCTGAGCTGGACAGGGCAGATATCAACCCCTGCAGCCCCCATGCGCTCAGAGCCGCCTTCTCCACCATCATGAAACTGGAGGGGGTCAATAGCGAGGTGGTGGACTACTGGATGGGCCACTGTGTGCCTTATGACGCCGCCTATTTTGTGAGCATCGTGGATGAGTTGAGAGGGATTTATGCCGAGCGTGAGGGCGCCCTGAGCATCAACAGGGCGGTGGAACAGGTCCAGCAGCTGGCGCAAAAATACAACGGGAAAATGGAGACCTATGACGAAATAATCGAGCGCCAGGCCTCAAAAATCCAGCGCCTGGAAACCGAGCTGGACCAGGTGAAGCAATCCCAGGAACAGCTGATTGGGAACGAAATCATTAGAGCCCTGGACAACCCGGAAATCGGTGAACGGGTGGTGGGGGCGCTGGAGAAACTGCAGAAGGAGAAGGAGAATCGCAGGATTTAAATACAATTTTTTAATATCGATATTGGTGAGCCGAATG
>DSCA01000187.1 GCA_011049295.1 Thermoplasmatales archaeon | reverse complement strand
GCAAGGTACGCACCGGACCGCCCATCGATTACCGGGCGGCCGACCGGGACCTGAGCACCCGCATCGGGGGCAATCGGGACAGCTACGGCAACGCCATACCCGCCAAGAGCCGCTCCCAGGTCTACCGCCTGAAAAAATGGCACCAGCGCCTGGGCACCAAGAGCTCCTGGCAGCGCAAGCTGCAAACCGCCCTCCTCTCCCTGGACACCCTGGCCTCATCCCTCAACCTTCCCCGCAACGTCCGGGAGACGGCCACCCTGCTGTACAAGCAGGCCATCAAAAAAGACTTCATCAAGGGACGAAAAATAGACTCCGTGGCCGCCGCCGCCATGTATGCGGCCTGCCGACAGTGCGGCGTACCCCGCACCCTGGACGACGTGGCCAATGCCGCCGAAATGGACAGAAAGGAGATTGGCCGCACCTACCGCTACCTGGCCCGGGAGCTGGACCTTCACCTGATACCCAACACTCCCCAGGACTACGTGGACTACTTTGCCAGCCAGCTCAACCTCAGCCAGCAGGCCAAAACCAAGGCCCTGGACATCCTCCGCCAGGCCGACGAGCGGGGTCTGACCTCCGGACGGGGTCCCACCAGCGTGGCCGCCGCCGCCGTGTACATCGCCGCCATCCTGTGCGACGAGCACCGGACACAGCAGGAGATAGCGGAGGTGGCCGGGGTCACCGAGGTCACCATACGCAACCGGTACAAGGAGCTGCCGGAGCGGGAGGAGGCAGAGGCCCTGCTCCAGATGCAGTAAGTATACAAAAGAAGGGAAAAAGAGAAGGGGGGCCGGTTAGCTCCCCGCCGCTACTGTTTTTATTCCGGTTTTTCCTCGGGCAGCGAGCCGTACATCTGCTTCCACTTGTGGTCGGCATACTCCTGCAGTTTGGCCACCATCTCCTCGGTGAAGTGGCGGAAGCGTCCCTGGTCCCGGATGTACTCCTTCACCGGGATTTTCCTCTTGGGCTTGTAGATGTCGGTGATGCGCCCGTACTCGGCCTCGTACAGCGTCCACATGCCGCTCTCCACCGCCCTGCGCCCCATCTCGATGGACAGGGCCGGGTCGTGCCGCCAGCCCGTGGGACAGGGCGAAAAGACGTGCAGGTAGCGGAAGCCCCTGGTGTCCCGGGCCTTCTCCGCCTTGCGCAGAAAGTCCTTGGGATAGGCGATGCTCATGGTGGCCATGTAGGGGATCTCGTGAGCCCGCATGATTTCGGCCATGTTCTTCTTGTTCTGCGTCTTGCCGGGAATCTTTTTGCCCACCGGAGTGGTGGTGGTAGCCGCTCCGAACGGGGTGGAGCCGCTGCGCTGGATGCCCGTGTTCATGTAGGCCTCGTTGTCGTAGCAGACGTAGATGACGTCCTCGTTGCGCTCGGCAGCCCCGCTCAGCGCCTGGATGCCGATGTCGTAGGTGCCGCCGTCGCCGGCTATACCCACCACCAGAGAGTCCTTTCCCAGCTTCTTGACGGCCCGCTTGACACCGGAGATGCAGGCCCCGGTGTTCTCGAAGGCCTCGTGCAGGTAGGGAACCTTCCAGGCGATGTAGGGATAGGTGCCACCGAACACCAGAAGGCAGTTGGCGGGGGCATAGACGATGGTGTCCTTGCCGAACACCTTCATCAGGTTGCGCACCACGATGGGAGCCGCGCAGCCCGGGCAGGCCGTATGGCCCGGCGTGAACAGGTGCTCATCCGGCAGGTCCTTGATGTTCAGGCTCATGGCTTCACCCCCCGGGTGCCAATCCACACCGTTTCATTTTCCGCTCGTCCCTCCTTGGCTGCTTTCAGCGTCTTTTCAAACATGAGTCTCACGTCCTCCTTGACCACGTCCCGGCCACCCAGTCCGGCCAGGAAGTTCACCACGGGGATGTCCAGTCCGTACAGGGCGTGCCGGGTCTCGATGAAGGCGGGGCCGCCGGAGCCGAAGGACATGGCCCGGTCGTACACCCCCATGGCCTCCACGTTTTCCGCCACCCGTCGCAGCTCCTGCAGGGGAAAGGGACGGAAGAAGCGCAGCTTCACCAGGCCCACCTTTTTGCCCTCCCTCCGCATATCGTCCACCACCTCCCGGGCAGTGCCGGTGACCGTACCCATGGTAATCAGCACCACGTCCGCGTCGTCGGTGCGGTATTCCTCAATCAGGCCGTGGTAGTCGCGGCCGAAGGTCTGGGCAAAGTCATCGTTGACCTGCTGGATGACCTCTCTGGCCTTCTGCATGGTGACCTCGCTCTGATAGCGAATCTCCTGGATGTACTCCGGCGGGGCGAAGGAGCCGATGGTCATGGGGTTACTGGTGTCCAGAATGGCCTGGGGCTGGTAGCGGGGCAGGAAGTCGGCCACCTCGTCGGTGGAGGGCGCATGCACCGGCTCCACGGTGTGGGACAGAATGAAGGCGTCCATGGAGGGCATAACCGGCAGCATCACGTCTCGGTGCTCTCCGATCTTGTAGGACTGAATCACCATGTCCAGCACCTCCTGGTTGGTCTCGCAGTACACCTGCAGCCAGCCCGTATCCCGCTCCGGCATGGTGTCGTTGTACTCGCACCAGATGCCGATGGGGGCGGCCAGGGTCCGGTTGACCACGGGCATAACAATGGGCAGGTGCAGAGCGGCGGCCACGAACAGCATCTCGTGCATCAGGGCCAGCCCCTGGGAGGCGGTGGCGGTAAAGGTCCGGGCCCCCGCCGCCTGGGCGGCAATGCAGGCGCTCATGGCCGAATGCTCGGATTCTACCTTCACAAACTCGGCGTCGGTGAGACCGTCGGCCACAAACTCCGAGAAGTCCTCCACGATAAACGTCTGGGGGGTGATGGGGTAGGCAGCCACCACGTCCACGTCGCAAATCAGGGCGCCGTAGGCGGCGCTGTAGTCCCCGGTCACCACCATTTTTTTGGATTCAATAGACTGTACCATACTTTTTCACCTCCGCTCTCTCTCCATGCTTATGGCATCCACCGGACACTCCTGGGCGCAGATGCCGCATCCCTTGCAGTAGTCGAAGTCAATGACCGCCTTCTGGTCCTCCATGGTGATACATCCCTCGGGGCAGTAGAACCAGCACATCCGGCAGCCGATGCATTTGTCATGGTCCACGTGGGGAATGAAGGTCCGCCAGTCACCGGTCTTGTTGCGGACGAAGGAGCCGATGCCCACCAGGCCGGCCTCCGTCTCCAGGGCCCCGATGGACCCACCCAGGGGCATCTCCTGGACCGTGGGCAGCCATTCTTTGCGGGGCACAAAGTCCTTGCCCCCCCGGCACATGCCCACCTGCAAGTCCTGGTAGGCCTTGCGGGCGGCCCGGGCGTTCTTCTCTCCGGCCTCCGTGCCCAGTTTTCCCCCGAATTTTTCCATGATGGCCCGTTCGATGGACTCCATGGACACCTCGCCGGTGGCCCTGGCCAGGGCGCCCAGCATGGAGGTGTTGGTGATGGGGCGGCCCAGCAACTCCAGGGAGATGGAGGTGGCATCAACGGTAGCGCAGTTGACCTCCCGGGACAGCTGGACCTCATCCGGCCGGCGGGCGGTGTTGATGACCACCATGCCGTCCTCCTTGAGGCCCTTCAGCACATCCACCGTTTCCAGCAGGGTCTCATCCAGCACCACCACGTAGTCGGGCTCGTAAATCTGGGTCTTGATGCGGATGACGTCCTTGTCCACCCGGGTGAAGGCCATAACCGGGGCCCCCCGCCGCTCGGCGCCGAAAAAGGGAAACGACACCGCGTAGTTGTCTTCCATCACGGCGGCCAGCGCGTAGGTCTGGGCGGCCATCTGTCCGCCCTGTCCGCCTCTTCCGTGAAAACGTATTTCATACATGATTATCGTAGCGGTAATGCGGGCAGCCAATATTAATGTTATGGCATCCTTTTCTCGAAAATGATTTAACAGCCAGCGCCATTATCCAGCATGCGCGTGGCCATCGCCCTGGGGGGCTCCCTGCTCGACCTGGACCGGACGGAATACATAGCAGAGCTGGGATGCCTGCTGCGGGCCGTGAGCAGGGACCTGGACCTCTACCTGGTGACCGGAGGCGGCCGGACGGCCCGGGCCTACATCCGGGCGGGGCGCAGCCTGGGCGCCCCGGAAGAGGTGCTGGACCGCCTGGGGATTGCCGCCACCCGCCTCAACGCCCTGCTGGTGAAAGCCACCCTGGATGACCAGCGGCCCGTATCCCTCAGCATTGAGGAGGCAGCCGCCTCCCCGCCCCCGGTGGTCATGGGGGGCACGGTACCCGGCCACTCCACGGACGCGGTGGCCGCCATGCTGGCTCGGGCGGTGGGCGCCCGGCGCCTGGTGATTGCCACCGACGTGGATGGCATCTACACAGCCGACCCCAAACGGGATGCCCGGGCCCGGCGCTACCAGTCCATTTCCATCCGGGAATTGCGGTCCATGTGTCCCGATGAGTGGCGGGCGGCGGGGACCAGCTCGGTGGTGGACGGCATCGCCTGCCGGATTATCGAGGAGGAGCGCCTGCCCAGCGCGGTAGTCAGCGGAAAGAACCTGCAGGACCTGGAAAATGCTATATACGGCCGGGAGTTTAACGGAACCACCATTGAGGTATAACATGGAACGGATTCCCCAGCATAGCCACTGCCAAATCTGCGGCAAGGCCGTCCCCTATGAAAAAACGGTGTGCTCAGATGAATGCCAGGAGCAGTACGAGAGCATCGTGAAGAAGCGCCGGTTTTACATGTACGTCATGTACGGCGCCCTGGCCGTTCTCATAATCATGTTCATCCTGATGTACGTGCCTTAGGGCCGGATGGCTACCTCGGTCAGGCCGTCCCGCCGCCTCTGCCGGCAGCCGGTACCCAGAAACTTTTCCAGCAGCCACAGCTCGGTTTCCGCGTGCAGGCTCAGCTCCCGGCAGGCGAAGGAGGAGGGCTCCGATAGCAGGGCCAGGTAGGGCAGCAGGTGGTCCACGGCGTGCACGTCCAGTTCCGCCCCCGACCTGATTTCCTGCAGCAGCGCCTGAGCGGCCTGGCCGCCCACCGCCTCCGCCAGCGTACCCTTTTCACCCAGCGCGTCTCCCCCCAGGATGCGGGGTGCCCGGCTCCACAGGACCAGGCCCACGCCGGGGGAGGCAGCCGAGCACCTCTGGATGGAAATGCGGGGCTCGATGTCGTGCCGCTGGAGTTCCTCCCGGGCCGCCTGCTGCATGCGCTGGGCTACGTGGCCGGGGAGGTGGGCCAGGTGCACGATTCCCTCCACCTGCCAGGGAGCGTCACGGGAAAAGACCGGGGGTTTCATCTGCGAGCCGGGCTGCACGGCGAGCGTGGCCTCTCCGCCTCCCCGGGGGTAGTACCCCCGGCTCTGCAGGTGGGCCTCAACGGTGAGACCCATGCGCCGGAGCAGGGGCACAAATACCTGGGCGAAGTAGTCCCAGGGCGGGGACCAGCGGACGTCGGTGCCCCCGCGCACGGTGACCGTGGTGGGCCGGCTGGCAAACAGGGAGGGCAGCAGGCAGGCCTGAAAGACCAGGGTGATGCTTCCCGCGGTGCCCACGTCAAAGGCATAGGTGCCGCCGGTGAGGTCGCCGGGTGTGAACTCGAGGTCGGTGCTGCCCTGGCTGAGACCCCGCACCGTGCCCTGGCACAGGGTGCGGACCGCCTCCACGGCCGCCAGGTGCTGGGGGCGCAGCCCGGGGGTGGGGCGCCCGGCGCGAATGCTGGATACGCGGACCGGGGTGTGGGTGAGGGCGGACAGGGCCACCGCCATGCGCAGAATCTGTCCGCCTCCCTCCCCGTGGGAGCCGTCGATTTCAATCATGCTGCTGCACGTGCTCCCTCAGTATCTGGAGGGCCTCCCGGACGGTGGAGAGCTTGTTGTCCCCCCGGTCGCCGGGAAAGCGAAATTCTCGGACCTCGGTGGTGTGGGCGGCCAGTGCCACGTAGACCAGCCCCACCGGTTTCTCCGGGGTGCCGCCCCCTGGCCCGGCGATGCCCGTGGTGGCCAGGCCGATGTCCACATCCGCCACCTGACGGATGCCCTCCGCCATTTGCCGGGCGGTGGGGGCGGAGACGGCGCCGTATCTCTCCAGGGTGGCCCGGCTGACTCCCAGCAGTTTCGTCTTCAGGGAGTTGCTGTAGGCCACCACGCCCCCCTCATAGTAGGTGCTGCTCCCCGGAACGTTGGTCAGCATGTGCCCGAGAAGCCCCCCGGTGCAGGACTCGGCGGTGGCCACCCTCAGCTTCTTTTCCTCCAGCAGCGAGGCCACCTCTGACAGGATTTCGTCCATGGTTTGCATTGGAGCAGGCATTTAAAAAAGTGCCGGGCCTCCGATAATAATAAATAGCCGGGCCGATTATGCAGCCACCAGCAGAGGCATACCATGCGAGAAGAAGTGAAAAAGGTTATAGAGTCCATCCGTCCGGCGCTGCAGCGCGACGGCGGCGACGTGGAACTGGTGGAGGTGGAGGAGGAAGGCGGCGTGGTGAAGGTCCGGCTGACCGGTGCCTGCCGCGGCTGCCCCATGTCCCAGATGACGCTCAAGATGGGCATCGAACAGGAACTGAAAAACAAGGTGCCCCAGGTAAAAAAAGTGGTGGCCGTCTAGTCAGTACCGCAGGGCGATAACCACGTCCATCACGTTGGTCCCCGTGGGGCCGGTGAACAGGGCATCGCCCATTTTTTTAAAGAAGGTATGGGAGTCATTTCGCCGGAGGTAGTCGAGAGGGTCCAGGCGGAGTTCTCGGGCCCGCTGCAGGCTCCTCCCGTCGGCCATGGCCCCCGCCGCCGGGCTGGCCCCGTCGATGCCGTCCGTGCCGCAGGAGAGGAGTACCACCCGCTCTCCCTCCATCTCCGGGACCGCGGCCAGCACCAGCTCCTGGT
>DSCA01000076.1 GCA_011049295.1 Thermoplasmatales archaeon | reverse complement strand
CCCCGGCCGCCCCCCTTTGCGGTGTGGAATCCGGAGGTATTCGAGGACGTGGTGCGCATCCTGTTTTCCCACCGGCGGAAGACCATCAAAAACGCCCTGCGGGCCGAGAGATATGTGCCCCCCGAGGTGGCCGCCGACCTTCCCTATGCCCGGCAGCGGGTGGGAAAGCTGACCCCGGAGCAGATTGGCGAGCTCAGCAATGCCCTGGCCCAGTGGAGGGAGGAGCATGAGACGGCGGGTTAAACGCCTTTTCTCCTGCGCCGGGGAGGGGGTGGAGGCCATGGTCATCGTCAACTCCCCCGGCTGCATCGATTATACCTTTTTTTATGTCACTGGCTACCAGCACGGACTTTTTGAGGGAGCCGTGGCCGTTCTCTACCCCGATGGTCGCCGGGAGGTCGTGGTGCCCCGTCTGGAGGCCTCCGCCGCCGGACCGGAGGTCCACGTGTTCGCCAACGAGGAGGAAAAAAGACAGCTGCTGTCCCCGCTTCTGGACGTCCACACCATCGGCTTCCACGGCCAGGCCTGCCCCTACACCCAGTTTCGCACCCTGCAGTCCCTGTTTCCCCGGGCCACCCTGACCGACGTGAGCAGCGCCGTCCGGGAGGCCCGCATGGTGAAGGACGAGGAGGAAATTGACGCCCTGCGCCGCTCCGGGGCCCTGGCGGCGGAGGTGGCCCGGGCACTGCCGGAGATGGCCGAAGATGCGGACACAGAGGCGGACATCAGGGCAGCCGTCAACTATCGTCTGGACCGGGCGGGGGCCTCCCCTGCCTTTGACACCATCGTGGCCTGTGGCTCCCATGCCGCCCTGCCCCACTATACCACCGGAACCGCCCCCCGGCGGCGGCCCATCCTGGTGGATTTCGGGGCCCGCTACCGGCGTTACTGCTCAGATGTGACCAGAACCCTGGCGGGCCCGGGGGAGGAGCAGCAGCGGGCCCATGAGGCGGTGCGGGAGGTGCAATTTCTTGCCCTGGACATGATTGAGCCGGGGGTGGCGGCCCGGGAGATACACGAGAGGGTGAACGCCTCCCTGGTCCGGCGGGGTTTTAGCCCCCTGCCCCATGCCACCGGCCACTCTCTGGGCCTGGAGGTGCACGACGGTTTCTCGCTGAGCGAGAGCAGCCAGGTGGTGCTGGAGCCGGGCATGGTGATGACCGTGGAGCCCGGGGTGTACATCTCTGGCCGATTCGGCATCCGCATCGAGGACGACGTGCTGGTCACCTCCCGGGGGTGCGAGGTTTTGACCAGAGAAAAAAAGAAAATATAAAAGGGGAAGAGGGGAAAGAGGCTTAGCTGGGATAGCCGCCGATTTTCAGCGAGGGGTCACCCAGCAGCACCCATCCCTGAACCGTTTTGGCGTCTATCTGGTCCTTCATGGGCGGAAACTGCTGGACGTAGTTGGCGACCGCCGTGCCATGTGCCTCACCCAGGATGTCCTTGCCCTCCTGGGCGTACACCCGGAAGAACTCGATGTCGATGAAGCCGCCGTAGCGCTGTATGCAGTCCGGAACGCCGTCGTCGTTGTAATCCCCGATGGCACCGTAGCCCAGGCCGGTGCAGCCCACGGTGGCGATGGCCCCGCCGCCTATTTTGCGGGCCAGCCACCAGCTGAAGGACTCGGGGCTTATCTCTCCCTTGTAGAGGTACTCGTACCATCTCTCATATCCTTCGTATATTTTGAGCAGGTTGAGCAGGGTGACGTTGAACTGGCTGTTGTGGCAGCCGCCCACGATGCACACCGGGTACATGCCGTCGTTGGACAGCTGGGGCATCTCGCCCACCTTCAATCCGTTTATCCAGACCTCGTCGTCGTGCGGGGGGTGGGTGGCCCATCCCATGGGATTGCCGTGTCCCTCGAAGTTCAGGAACCCGTATCCCTCGCTGATGGCGCCGACCACGTCGTGGGAGCCGCTCAGGGTGCCGTCGGAGGTGCGCAGCAGGGTGGCGGTGACGCCCAGCTCCGCCAGGTAGTCGGCGGAGGCAGAGATGGCCAGCTCACCCTCCAGGTAGGGGTCGCTCTCAATGGGGAAGGTATCCCCGCCGATGCCCAGGAAGGTATTGGCCCAGTCCGAGCCGTGGGTGGTGGTCTCGTAGGTGATGATTTTCTCCACCATCTCCTGTACCTCAAAGTTGTTGCGGCAGGCCAGCCGGCCCACGTACACGTCGGGATAGAGGTCCAGAATGTCTTTGCTCATCATTCGCCATTCGGCAAACACCCCGTTGCCGTTGCTGTCCCAGTCCTCAAACACCACCTCGTCGTTGTCGTACTTGTAGATGTCGGCAAAGTAGAGGTCACTGAGGTAGCTGGCCTCCCAGTTGGAATTGTCGTCCAGATGGGAGTAGCGTACCGGGCACCACCACTTCTCCTCCAGCAGACCGCCGTTCCGCCCCCCCACCAGCATCACATACCGGACGCCCCAGTCCTCCACCGCGTTTTTGATGAAATACTTCACCTGCTCCGCCTGGTCCCGGCCCTGCACGTCGAAGAAGGCACCACCGTAGACTTCACCCAGGGTCACCAGCCGGGTGGCCACCCCATGGCTGTCCTTGTGCTCCACCAGGGGCTGCAGGGCCTCGCTGAAGTCCTCCGGGGTGACAATCAGCAGGTCGAACTCGTCGGCGGTGGTCAGAGGCTCCACACCCGGGGTGTAGGTGACGGTGATGTCCATGTCGTTGACATATTCCAGGGTGGCAGTGGAGGGATTGTAGCGAGCCGGATACAGATGCACGGAGAGATACAGTACGTGCTGCCGTCCGTCCAGCCCCACGCCCACGCTCCAGTCATACCAGGAGTCCGGGTAGAAAGCGTCGGCGACATAGACGGGACCCTCGCGCAGCGTGGCGTCGGCAGCCTTCATGTTGTAGGCGGTGGCCAGCGGAGCCGGGCTGATTTTGCCGGGAACCGCCATGCTCTGCGGTCGGTCGTAGGTGACGCTGACCCCCCCTATGCTGGTCCCCACCGGAAAGGTCATGGTTTCCGTGCGGTAGGGGAGCAGGGGGGTGGTCTGGGCGCGCAGCACGTCGGTGGCGCCCGTGGTGGCCACCCGGAGATAGTGGCCATCGGCGGTCATACGGGGGGTGTCAAAATGCACGCTGGCGGTCACCGTCTGGAGAGCGGCGCCGGTCTGCTTCTCCCGAGCGGCAGGAGGCGTATCGGTCGCGGTGGTGGCAAAAACGGCTCCACTCACCACTAAAACGGAGACAACCAGGAGACACAATGCTTTTTTCATGGTTAAACCTCGTTCCCTAAATTGCCCGTTTTATATAAGGCTGTCGGTGAGCATCCCTGGCAGGAAAGGCGCCTCCACCACTAATTTTATAAACGGCAGTGGAATGTAGCGGTGGGATTATGTCACGAAAACCAGCGCGCATGTACCGAGAAATTCGGGGTCGCCCCACCACTCGCAAGGAATACATGGGGGGCATACCCGGCATTCGTATCACGCAGTTCAACCTGGGCAACAAGGACCAGGAGTTCCCGGTTTCCCTCTCCCTGGTGGCCGAGGAGCAGTGCCAGATACTGCACCGGGCTCTGGAGGCAGCCCGTGTGGCCGCCAACCGCTACGTTGCCAAAAAGGCGGGGAGAATGAACTACTTCATGAAAGTGCGGGTGTATCCGCACGTGGTGGTCCGGGAAAACAAGCAGGCCACCGGCGCCGGTGCAGACCGTGTCTCCCAGGGGATGCGACGCGCCTACGGCAAGCCGGTGGGCACTGCCGCCCGGGTGAGGCCCGGCCAGAAGATCATCACCATCGACACCACCGAGGACAACGTGGAGCACGCCAAGGTGGCCCTGCGGCGGGCCATCTCCAAGCTGCCCACCCCCTGCCGCATCGAGGTGGACGGCATCAAAAAAGCGGCGTAAAATGCTAACCTACAGCAAGGTTTTTGTAGCCCATTACATTTACCGGATGATATAAATGTCCTACAGCGTCCATGGTGATAACAATCTCATTTCTGAACGGCTTCGGGAGGAGATGCATCTTCTGGAGCGGCACGTCCGGATGCTCAAAATTATCCGGGACGACGGCCCGGTAGGCATCATCAAGCTGGCGGAAAAAACCGGTTTCCCCCAGCACAAGGTTCGCTATTCCCTCCGCATCCTGGAAGAGACGGGACTCATTCGCCCCTCGCCGCGCGGGGCGGTGGTCACGGACAAAGCCGACGAGTTCGTGCTCGATTTCAAGGACCTCCTGCAGGAGCTGGAATCGAAGATAGATGGATTGAAACACATGCTGTGACGCCGCGGTAGCTCAGTTTGGGAGAGCGCCAGACTGAAGATCTGGAAGCCGAGGGTTCAAGTCCCTCCCGCGGCATCAATATTACAGTTCATATTCCGATACGTTAATATAGCACAACTGGTTATAGGTTCATGGTAGCGATAAAGCAGGCTTTAATCGACAATCAGAAGAAAAAAATAAAGGATGACCCTGATTTGCTGCCAGAGAACAAGAAACTCATCCTGGAGTTTCAGCGATACCTGGAATTGCAGGACTATTCAAACCAGCGGCAATATAAATATCTGATACGGTTGCCCATACTGTCTGAGCAGTTGGCCGTTCCTTTCACCGAGGCAAGTAAGGAAGATATAGAGCGCTTGGTGTTATGGCTTAATCAACGTGATGACATTACCGATACCACCAAACTGGACTACAAAATACTGCTTAAACGGTTTTACAAATGGATAGGTAACGGCGAATATCCCGAATGTGTGAAGTTCATTAGCACAACTGAGAAAAACAACAACGGGAAACTCCCTGAGGACCTGCTCACGGAGAAGGACGTAAAGAAACTGCTGCAGGCGGCGGACCACCCCCGGAACCGGGCGTTCATCGCCATGCTGTGGGAGACGGGGGCCCGGGTGAGCGAACTGATGGACCTCAAGGTGGGCAGCCTGGAGGACTACAAGTACGGCATGAAATGCGTTGTAAAAGGCAAGACCGGAGCCCGGCGGCGCATGCTCATCCAATCCGTGCCCTACCTCAACGACTGGCTGAAAACCCATCCCCACCGGGAGAAGGATGCCCCTCTGTGGGTGAACGTGGGGACCCGCAACAACGGGCAGGTGATGGAATACAGGGCCCTTTTGAAGATGCTCAACGAGACGGCGAAAAAGGCGAAGGTGAGCAAGCCCGTCAACCCTCACCATTTCAGGCACAGCAGGGCGACCTACATGGCCAACCACTTCACAGAGGCACAGATGTGCGAGTGGTTCGGTTGGGTGCAGGGTAGCGATGTGCCCGCTCGCTATGTGCATCTGTCGGGGCGGGATATAGACAGCGCCTACGCCCGTATGTACGGGCTGAAGGAAGAGGAAGAAGAGGGCCTGGAGGTAGAATTTATCACCTGCCCCCGCTGCGGCTATGATAATGGACCAACGATGCAGTATTGCGGGCGGTGTGGCATGGCCCTGAATATGGAGGCAGCCTTGGAGGCGGAGGACAAGGACAAGCAGGTTGGCATCAGCCTGCTGCAGACAATCCAAAACAATCCCCAAGCGGCGCAGGAAATGATGACCTCGATGGTGCAGATACTGGCCCGGCACAACCCAGAGCTGGCAGAGGCAGTCGAAGAGGAGAAAAACACGGGCTAAGCAGCAAAGGAAACAATGAACGGGAGCAACAAAGGAAAGATATGCGAGTTTAATCAGCCCATTCTTTAAGCATCTTTCTTTTTTTCTCCATCAGGGCCTTCTCTAGATTGTTGGACAGAGGGAGATTCAGGGCTTCCACTCGCTCTCGATAATCTTCTACCAGCACCGGGTCGATGACTAAATCGACCATGGAGGGCACGCCCGCTACCACCAGTGGCTTCATTGTCAGTCGCTGGATGAGAACTTTCAGTAGTCTGGTAAACACCTCCCTGTCTATTGAATATTCTCTGAGGTCTTCTAAAATCTCCTTCTTCGTTCCCTCTGACTCGAAGCCCATATTTTTAATCAATTCTACTAACTCAAAGTCAGGGTTGAGTAAAAGTGTAGAATCTCCCACTTCAAACCATTTTTTTCTTTTCTCCACTTCTGTCTCCTCTATTTCTCCACCATCAAACTTACCTAGCAGGGTGTTGAGAATAGTTCTTAAAGTTGCCGGGAACCACACGTGAAAATAGGCTTTGGCCACACATATATCTAATGGTTTGATTTTGGATGATATTTCTTGTTTAGCGTAATTCTGAGCCGCTTCATCAAACATTTTCCCCAACTGGGTGGTTGCAGTTCTTATTTTGCCTAGAACACCCTGCAATTGTTCGCTGCTACACGTTTTAAGTATGTAGGGGGGGACACCATAGAGGGTGATGTCTTTGTCCTGGAAGGTAGTAATATATTCTGGCCACTCTGAATATTGCTCAATTACCGTTTTTTCGTAATCCGCTATCAATACTTCTTCAAGTAAGACATTTTCCCCCCTCGACCAATAGGCGACGTTCGCGTTATCTTTCCTTCGCTTTGCATAACCATACTTAACCATGGTGTTCAAGCAACGAAGAACCGTCTCTCTGGTTTTATCAATGCCATACTTACCTTTTAACAGGGTATGCATCTCTGCGGTGGTCCATTCTTTCTCCCCACCTTGTGCGAGTATGTGACATACTTTTCTGAAAATTTCTTCCCGTTCGAGTTCTTTCCGGGAGCGATTCCAAATATATCGTGAATCACTTCTTACCGGGTGCATGTGTATACAACATGCACATGGGGGTTTATATATTTTGTCTAACACTGTAAAATAATGCCTTTGGTTCGAAAGATTGTTAAATTCGGCAACGGAAGTGGGATTTTTTTGCCCGCTGAGTGGCTTCACTGGTTAGAATATGAGCGTGGGAAGAAACCCAGCCACGTGGCCATCGAGGTG
>DSCA01000091.1 GCA_011049295.1 Thermoplasmatales archaeon | reverse complement strand
ATGGCAAGATTATAGACCTTCCAATTCGTTTGAAGTTTACGGTCTATCCGCTTCTGCTTCTTGCATCCCATCCGTTTGCTACATAACGGAGCCCCTTTATTTACTTACCGGACAACGCCGCATAAAAAGAAAAAGTTTTATGTGGCTAGTGTTTTAGTGGCCTTGATATGCGGGAGATACCATGGCTTCCAAATTCAACGTATGGCGGGCCGAAATCAAGTGGAGCCGGATGCGGGTCAGCCTTCACCCCAAATGGAAGGCAATGATTCCCACCTGGGTGATTCCCCCGCTGGCGGGCGAAGCGGTGTGGCGGCTGCTGGGCGGCGCCCTCTTTGGTATCGTGCTGGGCCTCTTTGTTTCCTCCCTAAAAACCCTGTTCGACTACCTGCTGGTGATGTACGAATGCCGGACGGTGGGCGAGGTCAAGCAGCGGAAGTTTTAGCTCAGGTGGTGGATGCACCAGGCCAGGGCGGCATCTAGGGCTCTCTACCGCTCCTGCTGATGGGTAAACGAGTGGTCCGTGTCGAAGAGGAGCAGTCTTTTGGGTCCCGGAGCCCGGGCATAGAGCTGACGGGCCTGCTCCACGGGGACCAGCTCGTCCTGAGTTCCCTGCAGAATGAGGATGGGCGGGGCACGGGCCACCGCCGCCAGCACGTCGTGTCTCTCCAGGTCGCGCATAAAGGCGGCTCCCAGCCCCAGGTCCTGGGTGATGGCGTGGGGGGTGGCCATCACGGCCAGAGCATCGATATCCCCCCGGGCCGCCATCATGATGGTCGTCATGCCGCCGAAGGAGGAGCCGAAGAGGGCCAGGCGGGGTCTGTCGAACCTCTCCCTCAGGTAGCGAATGACCTCCTGCAACTCCTCCATACGCCGGCTCAGGGTGGACTCCTTCATCTCCCCGTGGCTTTCCCCGCATCCCCGAAAGTCAAACCGGGTCACGGTGATGCCTGCCTCCTGGGCCCGGGCGGCCAGCTGACGGTGTTTGCGGCTGTCTTTGCTGGAGTGGAGACCGTGGCAACAGATGATGTGCCGATGGGGTGAGGCGTGATGGATGGCCGCGCTCAGCGCCCCATCCATGAGACGGAGGGTTTCCACGCGCATGACGGTGGATGTTCCCGCTGCTTAAAACACCTTTGCCCCCACCGGGACCGCCCCGTTATGATTATATACCAGAAGCACATTAGCCATCCCAATTGGTGAGAAAATGGGCAAGGGACTGAACGCAGCCAGAAAGCTCAAAAACGACCGACAGAAGTTCAGATGGCACGACATGACCTACAAGCGCCGCGTGCTTAATCTCAAGAAGCGTACCGACCCCCTGGAAGGCGCTCCGCAGGGGCGGGGCATCGTCATCGAGAAGGTGGGCATCGAGGCCAAGCAGCCCAACTCCGCCATCCGGAAGTGTGTGCGCATCCAGCTCATCAAAAACGGCAAGATGATTACGGCCTTTGCCCCCGGCGACAAGGCCATCTCCTTCATTGACGAGCACGACGAGGTGCTGGTGGAGGGCATCGGCGGGGCCATGGGAAAATCCTATGGAGACATCCCCGGCGTGCGGTACAAGGTCATCAAGGTCAATAACGTATCCCTGCAGGAAATGGTGTGGGGGAAAGTGGAAAAACCAGTAAGATGATACCATGGCAGTAGAAAATATCCCTCCGTTGTTTGACAAATATGACGTTGACAACCTGACCATCAGGGACCAGGGGCTGGCCCGGTACATAAACCTGGAAACCCGGCAGGTACATCAGCACGCCCGGCATGCCAATCGGCGTTTCAAAAAGGCCAACCTGTCCATCATCGAGCGCCTGATCAACAACATGATGCGCACCGGCCGCTACACGGGCAAGAAGACCAAGGCCGTCAACATCGTGCGGAACGCCTTCGGCATCATCCACGAGAAGACTGACGACAACCCCGTTCAGGTGTTCATCCGGGCCATCGAAAACTCGGCCCCCCGGGAGGAGGCCACCCGTCTGTTTCTCTCCGGCATTTACATACCGCAGGCGGTGGACAGCGCTCCTCTGCGCCGGCTGGACGTGGCCCTGCGTAACCTGTGCAAGGGCGCCATCAACAGCACCACCGGCAGCAACAAGGGCATCGAGGTCTGCCTGGCCGAGGAGATAATCAAGGCGGCCAACGACGACCCGGCATCCTTTGCGGTGAACAAGAAGGGAGAAATGGAGCGCATCTCCAAGAGCGCGAGGTGATTTTTATGGGACGAAAGGAAGACAACGTCAAGAAAGCGCAGAAGCTGCGAAAACAGCTGGACCGCATTCGCAACATTGGCATCGTGGCCCACATAGACCACGGCAAGACCACCTTTTCGGATAACCTGCTGGCCGGCGCCGGCATGATTTCCGAGGACCTGGCCGGCGAGCAGCTGGCCCTGGACTACGACGAGCAGGAGCAGGCCCGCGGCATCACCATCAATGCTGCATCTGCTTCCATGGTGCATGAGTATGAGGGCCAGGAATACCTGATTAATCTCATTGACACTCCCGGCCACGTGGACTTCGGCGGTGACGTGACCCGTGCCATGCGGGCCGTGGACGGAGGCATTGTGGTGGTATGTGCGGTGGAGGGAGTCATGCCCCAGACAGAGACCGTGCTCCGGCAGGCCCTGCGGGAGAAGGTGAAACCGGTGCTGCTGATCAACAAGGTGGACCGGCTGATCAACGAGCTCAAGATGGACTTCAACGAGATGCAGGCCCAGTTTGTCAAGATTATCAACGAGGTGAACAAGCTCATCAAGAAGATGGTTCCCGACGAGTTCAGGGAGGAATGGAAGGTAACCGTTGAGGACGGCAGCGTCATCTTCGGCAGCTCCCTGCACAACTGGGCCATCTCCAAGCCCTACACGGAAAAGACGGGTATCACCTTCAAGGACATCTACGAATACTGCCGGAAGAAGGAAGAGAAGATACTGGCCAAGAGACTCCCCATCCACGAGGTGGCCCTGGACATGGTGATTGACCACCTTCCCAATCCCCAGGTGGCGCAGAGGTACCGTATCCCGGTCATCTGGAAGGGAGATCCGGAGTCCAAGGCGGGAAAGGCCATGATTAACTGTGACTCCGACGGCCCCCTGGCCATCATGGTCACCAAGATCATCATTGACCCCCACGCGGGCGAAATAGCCTTCGGTCGGGTATACGGCGGCACCATCCATGAGGGGCAGGAAGTCTACATCAGCGGTATGCCCAAGAAATACCGCACCCAGCAGGTGTCCATCATGGTGGGCAACGACCGCATTCCCGTGCAGAACGTGGAGGCGGGCAACATCGCTGCCATCACCGGCCTGCGCGACGCCATAGCCGGCTCCACGGTGACCGACCAGCCGGAGGTGGAACCCTTCGAGACCATCAAGCACATTTCCGACCCGGTGGTCACGGTGAAGGTGGAGGCCAAGCGCCCCTCCGACCTGCCCAAACTGGTGAAGACCCTGCGCAACATCTCCAAGGCCGACCCCTCCATCGTGGTGAACATCGACCAGGAGTCGGGCGAATACCTGATGAGCGGCATGGGCGAGCTGCACCTGGAAATCACCGAGTACCGCATCGTCAAGGAGCAGGGAGTGGACATCGTCACCTCCGAGCCCACGGTCATCTACCGGGAGACGGTGCAGGGAAGGGCGTCCAAGTTCGAGGGGAAATCCCCCAACAAGCACAACTACATCTATGTAGAGGTGGAGCCCCTGGAGGAGGCGGTGCAGCAGGCCATCAAGGAGGGCCAGATACCGGAGAACGTCAAGAAGCACAGCAAGGAGGTGGCCAAAATGCTGCAGGAGATGGGAATGGACCGGGACGAGGCCAAGGGCATATTTGCCGTCAAGGGTCAGAACATTATCGCCGATGTCACCAAGGGTATCCAGCACCTGTTTGAGACCAAGGAACTGGTGAAGCAATCCTTCGAGGAAGTCATGGACAGCGGCCCCCGGGCCAATGAGCCGGTGATGGGGGTCAAGGTGCGACTGGTGGACGCCAAGCTGCACGAGGATGCCATCCACCGCGGTCCGGCCCAGATTATTCCCGCCGTGCGCAATGCCATCTATGGAGCCATGACCGTGGCCAAAACCACGCTGCTGGAACCCATGCAGAAGATATACATCTCGGTGCCCCACGACCTGATGGGCGAGGTGAGCAAGGAGCTGCAGCAGCGACGGGCCACCATCACCGACATGGAGACCGAGGGCGACATGACCATCATTCACGGAAAGGCCCCGGTGGCCGAGATGTTCGGCTTCGCCTCGGCTATCCGCTCCGCCACTGGCGGCCGGGTGCTGTGGAACACGGAAAACATGGGCTTCGAACCCCTCCCGCCCCACCTGCTGGACGAGGTAACCGCCAAGGTGCGCGAGCGCAAGGGGCTGAAACCCGAGCCCTGGGGCCCTGAACACTACATGGGCTAAGCTGGCCTATGGACTCCAAGACCCTCTGTGAATACAAAAAACGGTACCGCCGCTACCATCACCACGCCTGGGCCGGGGGCATCATGCTTTCCCTGCTGCTGGCCCTGCGCATTTTTCTGGAGATATCCGGGGTGTCCATAGACGACCGCGTCATGCTGCTGCTGGGTGTAGCGCTCATACTGTACATCTCTCTGGCCCTGGCCCTCACCTATCGCTACCGCTCGGGGCTGGATGCGGCCGAGGAGCAGCCTCCGGTGTCGGAGGACGTGGAGCGAGCCCGGCTGGAGGCAGAGGTGGAACGGGAGCGCATCCGGGCGGAGGCCAAGGCCCGGAAAAAGGCGGCCAAGGCGGCAGCCAAAGCCCGCAAGAAGGAGCTGAAGGAGCAGGAAAAGAAGGGCGGCTGAACCAGACACATTTTAATATGTACGGCGGTTGTCTGGACAGGGTTTAACCATGGAACAGGAAAGTATTCTGGGGGTCATCCCCAACGTCCACAGCGGCCTGCTGGGCCAGAAGGCCTACAACCTGGTGGTGACCCGGGCAGGCATAATCGTGGCCCAGTTAACGAGCGATATGATAAAGGAGGAGGCCGGTCGGGCCAGCCGGGAGGCCAAGGAGGAGGGCAAGGGATTCCTGAAGCGTACGCTGGCCACCATGAGCGCCGGGATGACGCTATATCAGCGCTATTTCACCATGGCTCCCGCCGCCATCCTGGCCGAAAACCAGGGAAACTTTATGATTCCGGTGGAGCATATAAAATCCCTTAAAATAAAAAAGGGCCGCATGGATGACCAGTCCCGCCAGCAGTCCGACGAACTCCGCATCAAATGGAGCGGGGGCAAGAACACCTATTCGTTCACCAGCATCTCTGCCCGGGAGGCCAAGGAACTGCTGGGACGCATGTATCCGGGCGTCAAGTAGCAGGCGGATCGTGGCCCGGTATCCGCTAATCCATATCCAGGTCGCTCTCCTCGAGGAGGGCGCTGACAAATGATTCCACGGGCGCCTCGTAGTCGTCCCTTCTGACGTTCCTGGTTTTCAGGCACAGGGTTTTTTTCGGGGGCTGCCCGCAGAGCTCCTGCATATCGGTGAAGGTGTGTGCCGGCTCTCCGCCGCCGCAGGTGCAGAAAAAGGCAACCTTGGCCAGGCGGTCGGCATGCTGCTGCAGGTAGGTGCGGACCGGGGTGGAAACGGTTTTGGTCCACACCGGGGTGCCGATTACCACCAGGTCGTAGACATCGGGGTCTCTCTTGGGTGGTTCCAGGGTGGTGGTGGCTTTCCTGACCGCCTCCCGTCCGGAGCGCAGCCATCCCGTGATGCCGCCTCGCTGGGCGGTATCCGCAATCTCTTCGGTTTCCGCTGCCAAGCGGTGAGCAATCTCTTTGGCCACCTTTTTGGTCCAGCCGGTGCGGGAATAGTAGACGACCAGTGCATCCGTCATGTTCATTCCTTATCTGTCATCCCTGTTTAACGTTTTGGTTATTTTTCCTTCCAGCTGGTGATGGCCACCCCGGCGGCAAACACGATGACCGCAAAGATGACCACCACCATGGTGTTGAACAGGGCTCCCTCCATGTTTCCGTAAATCATGGCGTCCCGCAGTCCCTCCCCCACGTAGTAGAGGGGCATGAACTTGGCGATGACCTGCAGGAACCCGGGCATGGTTTCCAGTTGGAAGAAGATGCCCGACAGAAACATCTGGGGAAAGGTCACTGCGTTGGCGGCGGCGGGGGCCGTCTCCTCGTCGGTGACGAAGCGGGTGAGCAGCATACCTATGCCGGCAAAGGCAAAACTGGCCGCCACCACCAGGATGAACAGGTAGGCGTTGAACTTGAAGGAAATGTTCCATACCAGGATGCCTACCGCCAGCACCACCGAGGTGGACAGGAAAGAGGTGAACAGCATGTACAGCATTTTGGCCATCAGCCATTCGCTGCGGGTGAAGGGCGTGGTAACCAGCTTGCGGAGGATGCCCCGCTTGCGAAGCCGGAGGTTGGTCTCCACGATGCCAAACACGCTGTTGGTCATCACGGTGAGGGCAATCACCCCGGGCAGGAAAAAGTCTATGAAGCCAAAGTCCTCCTGGATGAGATCCGAGGTGTTGAAGTGCACGAACCGGGACCCCCCGGCGAGCATGAGGTTGTACCGGCTGGCCAGCTGTTCCATCACCGACATGATGATGTTGTTCCGCTGCATTTCGCTCTGGTCCAGAAGCAGGGTTATGTTGGGGGCCAGACGGGCATCCTGCCCGATCAGGGCCACGGCCAGTCCGACCGAGTAGTTTTCAGGGATAAGCATCACCGACTTCAGGGTGTTGCGGTCCACGTACCGGTAGAGGTCCTGCTCGGTGGCCGCCTCCTGGTCGGTGACGATGTCTACCTCGATGACCCCCGTCTGGTTGAGATGCTCGTACAGGGCGTCGTAGCCCAACTTTGACAGTAGGGTAAAAATAGTGTTCTTAGTTCAGTTTGTGATTGTGAATGACTACAAGACAAACATCCCTAAGAACACGGAGTATAAAGCCGAACGACAATATAT
>DSCA01000134.1 GCA_011049295.1 Thermoplasmatales archaeon | reverse complement strand
TATACAGCACCAGCAGAGCCGGGATGATGCCCATGGGCAGCAGGGCCGACCCGATGTCCATGAGGGGATAAGGGGCCGGTGTTATTTAGTCCTTGCCTGCACCGTCTATAGCCCGCAATAACACTAAATAGGCATCCAATATTCACATTACGATGCAGGATGAAAAGGTTATAATGGAGCTTCAGCGCAGGGCGCTTCAGATACGCAAGCACGTCATTGAATCTGTTTATCGGGCCGGATCCGGTCATCCCGGGGGCAGCCTGTCGGTGGCCGACGTGCTGGCCTGCCTGTATTTCCACGAGATGCGCATCGACCCCCAGAGGCCGGACTGGCCGGACCGGGACCGATTGGTTCTGTCCAAGGGGCATGCGGCTCCCGCCCTGTACGCGGCGCTGGCCCTGGCCGGCTTTTTCCCGGAGGAGGAGCTCAAGAATCTGCGCAAGACCGGTCATTTTCTGCAGGGTCATCCCTGCATGAGAAAGGTGCCCGGGGTGGACATGTCCACCGGCTCCCTGGGTCAGGGGCTGAGCGTGGCCATTGGCATGTCCCTGGCCGGCAAACTGGACAATCGGGACTACCGGGTGTTTGTGATTCTGGGGGACGGGGAGATCGACGAGGGCCAGGTGTGGGAGGCCGCCGCCGCCGCCTCTCATCACCACTGCAGCAACCTGGTGGCCATCCTGGACCGCAACGGCCTGCAGATTGACGGGCACACCGAGGAGATCATGAACCTGGAGCCCCTGAAGTGGCGCTGGCGGGCCTTCGGCTGGGACGTGATAGCCGCCGACGGGCACGACATGGGGGAGCTCCTGGCCGCCCTGCGGGAGGCCCGGGGCACCGGCAAGCCCACTCTGATCATTACCTACACCATCAAGGGGAAGGACGTTTCCTTCATGGAGGGCACGTTGTCCTTTCACGGCAAACCGCCCTCCGACGAGCAGTACGTCAAGGCCATGACCGAGCTCAACCAGATAGAGGAGGAGTTGCATGATTAAGGCCGCCCTCACCGACAAGATGCGCAACCTCCGCGACGGCTACAGCTCCGCCCTCATCGAGCTGGGTTACCAGAACGACAACGTGGTGGTGCTGGACGCGGACCTGGCGCTGTCCACCAAGACCAAGCGCTTCGGCACCGTGTTTCCCAAGCGGTTTTTCGACTGTGGCATCGCCGAGGCCAACATGATGGGGGTGGCCGCCGGCCTGGCCACCTGCGGCAAAATAGCCTTTGCTTCCACCTTCGCCGTGTTTGCCACCGGGCGCTGCTACGACCAGATACGGCAGTCCATCGCCTACCCGGAGCTCGACGTCAAAATCGTGGCCACCCATGCCGGCATATCGGTGGGCGGGGACGGGGCCAGCCACCAGATGCTGGAGGACATGGCCCTGATGCGGGTGCTGCCCCACATGAGGGTGCTGGCCCCGGCGGACGCCATCGAGGTGGAGGACATGATTCCGGCCATCGCTGCCACCGCCGGGCCCTTCTACGTGCGCATGGGGCGGGCGGACGCCCCGGTCATCTTCGACAAGCATCGGGACTTCCAACTGGGCAAGTCCGTGCTGCTGCGCCGGGGCAAGGACGTGACCATCGTGGCCACCGGTACCATGACCGCGGAGGCCCTGCGGGCCTACGAGCTGCTGGAGCCGGACGGAATCAAGGCCCGGGTGGTTCACATGCCCACGGTGAAGCCCCTGGACGGGGCCGCGGTCCGGAAGGCGGCCACGGAGACGGGCTGCCTGGTCACCTGCGAGGAGCACTCGGTCATCGGGGGGCTGGGGGCGGCGGTGGCCGAGGCCATGGGCGAGCGTCCTGTTCCCCTGCTGCGCATAGGAATCAACGACGTCTTCGGGGAGTCGGGGAGCGCCCGGGAGCTGATGGAAAAGTACGGGCTCACCGCCGCCGCCATCGCCGAGCACGCCCGGAGGGCCATGAAGCTGCGGGACGGGACGTAGCCCTCTGCCATGTTTTTATAGGGGAGACCGTTTATGCGGGGGTAGCATGGCGGCTCATCTCCATCCCACCCGGTCCTCCTCCCGTCTGGCCTACACCGCAATCTACGTGTCCATCATGGTCAACGTGGTCCTGTTCGCGGTCAAGCTGGGGGCGGGCCTCAGCGTGGATTCCGTGGCCATGCAGGCCGATGCCTGGCATACACTCTCCGATTCCCTGACCTCGGTGGTGGTGCTGCTGGGGTTCTACATAGCCTCCCGTCCCCCCGACCGGGAGCATCCCTTCGGCCACGGGCGGGCGGAGCCCCTGGCCGCCCTGGTCATTGGCACCCTGCTGGCGGTGGTGGCCTTCGCCTTTGTGCAGGACTCCCTGCTGCGGCTGAGCACCGCCACGCCCACCGTCTACAGCCGACTCTCCATCCTGGTTTTTGCCGCCTCCATCCCGGTGAAGGAGGGCATGGCCCGGTACTGCCTGTGGGCAGGAAAGAAAACCCGCTCTGCGGCGCTCCGGGCCGACGGCTGGCATCACCGCAGCGACGCCCTGTCCACGGTGCTGGTGGTGGCCGGGGCCCTGCTGGGACCGCACGTCTGGTGGGTGGACGGGGCGCTGGGGCTGCTGGTCTCCCTGTTCATCTTCTATGCCGCCTACGGCATTTTCCGGGAGGTGGCCGGACGGCTGCTGGGGGAGTCCCCGGACGCCGAGATGGAGGCCCGCATCCGGGACGTGGTGGCCCGGGAGGCCCCCCGGGCGGAGCAGGTGCATCATCTCCACCTCCACCGCTACGGGGACCACGTGGAGCTCACCCTCCACCTGCACCTCCCTCCGGACATGCGCCTGCGGGAGGTGCACGATATCGCCCACCGGGTGGAGGAGGCCCTGAGGGAGGAGATGGGCGTGGAGGCCACGGTGCACGTGGACCCCCGGGAGGAGGAAGGCTGAATCCTCCGCCGGCACGCCAGAAATCTATTTATATGTTTGGGGCATTATGCATCTGGAGGCTATAACCATGAAAAAAGCCATAGCACTGTTGGTGCTGCTGCTCCTGACGGCAGGGGCCGCCAGCACCGCCCAGATTTTAGACGCGAAGACATCGGGTGCCCACCTCTCCCCGGAGGCGGGAAGAGAGGTCACCGTGGTTCCGGTGGAGGGACAACCGCACACCCTCTCTGCTCACTCCGTCCCCGTGGAGGGAGCATTCCGCCCGCTGGCCCGCCCTCTCAACATCCCGGTGGCCGACACCGACGTGGATGAATACCACCCCACCCTGGCGGCCGGCGGAGGCCGCTACCTGGTCGCCTACACCCATGCCCCCTCCATGATGGAGCGGAACATCATGTTTGCGATGTCCACCGACGGAGGCAGCAGCTTTGCGGATGTTGCATCCTTCGACATCGAGGGTGTCCAGGACCATCCCACGCTATCCCACTGGGGCGGTAGCACCTTCTACGGCTCCTTTGAAACGCTGACCGAGCAGGGCATCCAGTACCTCCTGGAGGTGGCAGATGTCGACGACATCTCCACCTGGGGGCTGGTTTACTGGGACTGGTCGTCATATGAATGGACTGACATCCACGACCTGCACATGGCCTGCCACAACAGCCAGGAGAGCTGGGAGTACGGCGTCATCTCTGCCATTGCCTCTACCACCTATGGCGATTACGACATCACCAACGGGCCGCATATGTTTTTCGCCAGTCCGGAGACTGACGGCAGTGGGTACATCAGCTGGCATGACTATTCCGGCTGCATCCACAGCACGGCGGCCATGGACAAGCCACGAGACCGGATGTGGACCGCCTACGACATATACAACGACACCATGGGCTCCTATGATTTGTTCTATTGGTCCCGGGATTTCACCGACCCGCTGGCCGAGGGTGCCAGCTCCGCTGCATTTATCCGGGAGAACTACAACCTGCTGAACCCCAGCATCGCCGCCCACAACGACCGGGTGGCCATCCTCTGCCAGACCGAGATGGTGGGCAACCAGGACATATCCTGCTACTATTCCCCGGACGGCGGCGAGTCCTGGGAGGTGTCCACGGTGGCGGCATCCGGCGAGGACGAGCTCCATCCCGCGGTGGCCCTGTCGGGTGAGAAACTGGTGTGCACCTTCATCAGAGGAGGTAACCTGTACTACGCGGAGAGCGACGACTGGGGTGCCACCTGGTCGGAGCCGGAGCAGCTCAACGACGAGGAGGGCACCGTGCTCTCCGAGGACCGCTCCGCTGCGGCCACCCCGGTGGGCGCCATCTGGTCGGACACCCGGGATGGAAACAGCGACGTCTACTACCGGGCGTTTCCCGTGGCGGTGCTCAACGTGGAGGCCATCTCCGGGGGATTCGGCGTGAAGGCCACGGTGTCCAACACGGGTACCGCCCCGGCCGAGGACGTCCCCTGGTCCATCACCCTGGAGGGAACGGTGTTCCTGAACAGCCAGGTCAGCGGGACCATCTCCTCGCTGCCGGCGGGAGCCAGCGCCGACATCGGCACCGGCCTGATTCTGGGGATTGGCCGGGTGGATATCACCGTGGAGGCTGGCGGAGCTTTCGAGACGGCCAGCGGCCTGGTGCTGGGACCCCTGGTGCTGGGACTGTAGGCACATCCGTCATCCATACCCATCCCCCCCTCCTTCCTCCTTTTTATTTCTTTTTGTGATAGCTGCGGCCAGGCCAACCTTTTTTAACCGGGCCCGGATTGGATGAAACACATGCAGCCCTACAAGACCTTTGAGCACACCGCGGACATCGGCATCCAGGCCCACGGCGCTTCCCTGGAGGAGGCCTTCGCCCATGCCGCCCGGGGGATGTTTTCCCTGATGGTGGACGGCAGCCACATCGAGCCCCGGGAGGAGCGGGAGATTGAGCTGCCCGTGGAGGGGGACCGGGAGCAGCTGTTGGTGGACTGGCTGTCCGAGCTGCTGTACCTCCGGGACGTGGAGGGGCTGGTGTTCGGGGATTTCCAGGTGTCCATCGGGGAGGAGACGCTGCGGGCCACCGTCCGGGGGGAGCCCTACAGCCGGGAGAGGCACGCCTACGGCCGGGAAATCAAGGCGGTCACCTATCACCTGCTGGAAATCAAAAGAACTAAAAAGGGGGTCTACATAAAAGTGCTGTTTGACATATGAGGGATACAGATGTGGAAGGGGCCATTGAATAAGATAGACGACTACACGTACGAGATACCGGATACTTACCGGGGGGAGAAGGGCGACCTGCGGATGCGCACCTCGGCGCTCATCTATGCCAGCCCGGACATGATACCCGCCATCCGGGGGGACAACGCCCCCGAGCAGATTGCCAACGTGACCACCCTGCCCGGCATCGTGGGCCGGGCCCTGGCCATGCCCGAGATCCACTGGGGCTACGGCTTTCCCATCGGGGGGGTGGCGGCCACCGACGCCGAGGAGGGGGTGATTTCCCCCGGCGGGGTGGGCTTCGACATCAACTGCGGGGTGCGCCTGGTGCGGACCGGTCTGCGGGCCGACGAGCTCTCCCCGGAGCAGGTCAGGCAGCTGGTGGACACCATGTTTGTCAACGTGCCCTCCGGCGTGGGCTCCCAGGCCAAGGTGAAGCTGAGCAAGCAGCAGCTGGAGGAGGTTCTGCGCCTGGGGGCCCGGTGGGCGGTGGAGCAGGGCTACGGCTGGGACCGGGACCTGGAGGTGATCGAGGAAAACGGGTGCATGGAGGCCGCCGACCCCGCTCACGTGTCACAGAAGGCCCTGGAGAGGGGCAAGTCCCAGGTGGGCTCCCTGGGGGCCGGCAACCATTTTTTGGAGATTCAGCGGGTGGCCGAGGTCTACGACCGGGAGGCGGCCCGGTCCTACGGCATCCAGGAGGGCCAGCTCACGGTGATGATACACACCGGCTCCCGGGGGTTCGGCCACCAGGTGTGCACCGACCACCTCCGGGTGCTGGAGCGGGCGGTCCACAAGTACGGCATATCTCTGCCCGACCGGCAGCTGGCCTGCGCCCCGGCCACCTCCGACGAGGCCCAGTCCTACTTCGGGGCCATGGCCTGCGCGGCCAACTTCGCCTGGTGCAACCGGCAGATGATCGTGCACTGGGTGAGGCAGAGCTTCGAAAAGGTTCTGGGGCGGTCCCCGGAGGACCTGGACATGCACATCGTGTACGACGTGTGCCACAACACGGCCAAGCTGGAGGAGCACCAAGTGGAGGGGGAGCGCCGCCGGGTGTACGTGCACCGGAAGGGGGCCACCCGGGCCTTCGGACCGGGCCGGGAGGGGGTACCGGAGACCTACCGGGAGGTGGGCCAGCCGGTGATCATCCCGGGGGACATGGGGACCGAGAGCTACCTGCTCAAGGGCACCGCGGAGTCGGAAAAAACCTTCGGGAGCACCTGCCACGGGGCGGGGCGCACCATGTCCCGCTCGGCGGCCACCCGCAAGTGGCGGGGGGAGGCGGTGGGGGAGCAGTTGCGCAAAAAGGGCATCTACGCCCATCCGGCCTCCTGGAAGGTGATGGCCGAGGAATCACCTGACGCCTACAAGGACGTGGGCCAGGTGGTGAATGTCACCCACGGGGCCGGCATCTCGCTGAAGGTGGCCCGCCTGGTGCCCCTGGGCGTGGTCAAAGGTTAGCATGGACTACGGACTGGTGGCCCTCAAACTGGCGGTCTGCCTGCTGTTCGGCGTGCTGTCCCTGCGCTTCTCCCTGCTGGACCGGGGGGGAACGCTGACCGCGGTAGGAGTGGGTTTGCTCATCATTTTCACCGGGGGGCTGCGCTGGTTTGCCCTGCTCCTGGTGTTTCTCGTCCTGGGGGTGGCGGTCACCCGGTTCCGCTTCGGCTACAAGGAGCGCCGGGGGCTGCATGAGAGGGGCAACGGGATGCGGAAGGCCCGCAACGTGCTGGCCAACGGCCTGGTGCCGGCGGTGCTGGCCGCCCTGACCCTCTCCTTTGCCCCGGACAAGGTGGCGGTGCCCTTCACGGTGGCCATCGCCGTGGCTCTCTCCGACACCTTCGCCTCGGAAATCGGGGTGCTCTCCGAGGACGTGTTTTTGATCACCACCCTGCGGCGGGTGGAGG